>JAAZLU010000042.1 GCA_012799165.1 Clostridiales bacterium | reverse complement strand
TCTTTCGACCAGTCGAGGCTCCATATATCTGCCGAATACATTCGTTACCCTTTTGCGCTCCACAAATTCCTCTACATAGCGCAGTATATAGAAGAGCACAAAGCTTATAGAAATGCTGCCCAGCGGGTATATAAGATCTAAAAGATAGCCCCTTTCCTGATGCGCAAGATAGATTCCACATCCGACAAGACCGCCCATCAAAGCCAGGACAGTGAGCAGTCCCGACAGCAGCCTCATCCTCGACAGCAGCAGCACGGCGATCAGGGTAAGCGCTATCAAAACCGCTATCTGCAAAGCCTTGGAAAGCGGCTGCCAGCTCAATCCGCGAGAAAGCTGATCTATGATGTTCGCGTGAACTTCGACCCCATACATCTGAAACGAGCGGTTGATGGGCGTAAAATAGTAATCATCCACGAGGCCCACCGCCGTTGGGCCTATCAAAACTATCTTGTCCCGGAAATATTCGGGATCTATTTCGCCGGTCAGGACCATGTAATAGGGAACCTGTTCGAAAGTTCCACCCTTTCCGGCATATCGTATCGGCATGCGCATGCAATCGTCCGTTGGGGGATCGAAACTCCTTCCATAGGCTTTTTTCGCTATCTTCAGCGCGAAGCTCGGAATCATTGGGAGTTCATCTCCAGGGGGGTCATTCGCATCGGCTGCTCCTTCCGCACCCACATCGTAAATATGCAATATCGTATGCCTCAGGAATCCGTCCTTATCGATTTTGGCGTTTATGTGGGCCAGATCCGCAAACTCTCTGAGCATGGCGGCAGGCTTATACATGATAACCGGATAGAGCATATCGGGGCCTTCTTTGTCTCCGAGCACGCCGTAACAAGCCAATACGGGTTTTTGAGAAAGAGTGCGAAGCGAATCCGCAAAATACTCGTCCTCTTCGGAATCTTCGATGAACAATACATCCACGCCGATGGCCTTCGGAGCGCCGCTGTCTATAGCCTCCAGGAGCAATCCGTGATAAGAACGCGGCCAGGGCCATTTTCCAAGCGCTTCCAGACTGACATCGTCTATGCCGACTATAACTATCTCACTTCCCAGACCCCTTTTCTTCTGATATATGGAGTCGCTCAGCAGATTGTTCCAGCTTTCGAGGGTATCGAAATACAGGAGAAGCGAAAACAGCAACGATACCGCTACTGCTATTATGAGTCCTAAATATTTCGTTCCCGGTAATTTCTTCATATCCCAGCTATGCCCTTATATCTCTATCAGCTGATTGTCGTAGGCGCAGAACGATGCCTTGAATAAGGCTCTTGCGCGCTCCTGCAGGCGGTCAAGTTCCTCGTCTTTTCTCTTATTGTGGTGATGAAAAAGTGCAAGCTGTTCCACTTCCGCAAGGCTCGCAAGTTCCACAGCCTCTTCGAAAGACATATGCCCCCAATCTCTCTTGTCCTTGCCGTCCAGCTCGCCTCTCATTTCCGCATCCGTGAAAAAACTGTCCACGACCAACAAATTTACAGCTCTTACGAAATCTACCAAGGCCCTTTTTCGCTCTCCTCGCGGCATTTCGGTATCCGTCGCGTAAACAAAAGTCTTTCCCGTCTCCGAATCCGTCAATTTATACGCGAGGCTGCCGCCGGGGTGCTGCAATGCAAAAGTTTCTATCCGGCAATCTTCGCGCTTGGAGTGCTCGCTCTCGCCCTTCTGAATGTGCTCGCCCGGATTAATAATCTCGCCCGGCCCAATTTCGTGAATTGCAATTTTCGCAGGATAATTAGTCCTGGAAAGCGGATGATAGGGCGGGCGTATAAACTGTTCGAAGGCCTCCTGGAGGCTGAGCCCTCCGGAGCTCGAGCCATATATATGAATCTCCGAAGCGCCATCGAACATCGGGGCAAAAAACGGCAAGCCCTGAATATGATCGTAATGCAGATGCGATAGAAAGATGAAGTATTTGTTGGACACAGGGCTCTCGCCCTCGTCCACACGATAAGAACTGATGCCCGTGCCGGCATCAAAAAATAATTGCATATCGCGCAGTTTCACCTCTACGCAACTCGTATTTCCACCGTATTTGACAAAGCCCTCACCCGAGGAGGGCGATGTTCCCCTCGTTCCTCTAAAAATAATCTTCAAGTCTGTCTTCCGTCTATTTCTTATAAGTGTTAATTTCTACAGTTCTCGTATCGTTAATCCAATTGACTTCCATGCCGAAATACTCGGCCACCCATCTGAGCGGAATAAATGACCTGCCGGCTTTTAAATAAATACCGTCAGCCTCCTGCAACTTGATGGACAAGTCTCTGTATTTGCAGAGCACCGCACGCTCGGATTCTATCCACTCCACATCGCCTCCTATGGATTCCAGAAAGGCTCGAGCAGGCACATATGTCCTTCCGTTGATAATAAACGGCCTTGCGTCCGTATATTCTAATTCGACGCCATCGACATAGATTTCCGCGCTGCCCGGCACGAGGCAGGCTTCATAATTTCTCTCGAATCTTCGCTTCGAAACATCGCCCGCCATAATAATCCTCGAATAATCGGTATCAGCTACGAAGAGTTTCCCGTCCGCAACGACTATGCCCTTCGGAGAATTGAAGCCGCCCAGATCCAGGGTATCGCAAATTTTGGCACCGCCGCTCTCGAATATTTTTCTGACGACATGATTGCCGGTATCCGCTATGTAAAGATCGCCGCCCTCCGCAAAAATCCCGGAAGGAACAAAGAATTGAGCGAGCTTTGCATCGCCGTTCCTGTATCCGCGCCCGCTGCCGCCGGCAAGGCACTCTACCGCGTTCGCTTTAGGAAGCGGAATGCGAAGGATTGAGTCTGCGCGTAGCGAATCCGGGTCAGCTCCCTCGATGATGGGCGAACCGGCCTGCGTAACATAAAGACTCTTGTTTGCATACACTATGGATATAGGAGAAGCGAGATCTTCCACTATGGTGGTGACATCGCCGTTGTTGACGATTTTTTTAATCTTGTTGTTCTCGCTGTCGCAGATATATATGATGTCGTTTTCATCGACGGCTATGGATGTCGGATAGGAAAATTCCGCACTCCACCTATTCCCGTCTTTGTCGCCTTCCTGTATACCTCCCGCCACAGTGGTAACATTGCCGTTGTATATCTGCCTTATGGCATGGTTGCCCGTATCGGCGACAATAATTGCGCCGCTCTTTAGAACTGCGACGCCGGAAGGAGAATTAAACATGGCTTTGTCCGACCTGCCATCGACGAAGCCTCCGAGAGGAAGCCCGTCTTCGGCGAGGCCGAATTCCCCGCCTGCAATTCGCTTAATCTCGAAAGTATTGATATTGAGCGAAAAGACAGCATTTGCATCGCTATCCGCAAACACAATGCGATTTCTCTCCGCATCGAAAAACATGCCGCGCGGAGAAACAACTTCCTCGCCGGCGATAATTTCGAGTGCATTATCCTCGCTGCTCTCTGCATAAACCGCTGCATGCGTAAGCGAAAACACAGACGCAAGTAACACCGTAAATGACAAAAGGATTATAAACAGAGAACTTAAACAAGCTTTTCTTTCCATGGGAACCTCTATTATGATTCTCTTTCTGCGGCAACTCCGCGACACCGGCACTTATTATAATATTTTTCTAACAATGTGAATAATCGAAAACTTATGATAAAATATCTTTAGCTTGAATTATAACACACTGAAAACAAAACTTAAATCAGCATACTTAAAACAAAAACTAAATCAATTCTCCATCTCAATATGAGCATTGATTTAAATAATTTTTAAAAGTGAATTTATACTCATTAATTCATATCTCTCACGGGGACTAAATATAAGGGGCAATTTATGAGCAAAGAAACTGACACAAGGAAAATGCAGTTACTGCTTCAATATGCCGCTAAAATCGCGGAGACCCGCGAACTCGACAATTTGCTCGCCGAAATTGCCGACATGGGAAGATTACTCATCGGCGCCGACAGAAGCACCGTTTGGCTTTTAGACGAAGAAAAAGGCATTCTTTGGACCAAGGTCGCACATGGCGTAAGCAGGATCGAAGTTCCGATGGATTCGGGTATCGTAGGAGAATCCGTCAAAACTAAAGAAACCATCGTTTCAAACGATCCCTACAGCTTGCCGTTTTTCAATCGCGATGTCGACCGCTCGACGGGTTATACGACAAAGTCGCTGCTCACCATACCGATGTTCGACGAAGAAGGAAATGTCTTCGGAGTTTTTCAGTGCACTAACAAGATAACCGAAGATTATAAATTCACCGAAGAAGATGTTACCCTTCTTCATTTTATTACCTCTTACGCGGAAAAGACAATCCTTGCGGCTCAGCTCGCAAAAGAGATAGAAGCGACACAAATCGAAATTATCTTCTTGATGTCTGAAATCGGAGAGTCGCGATCCAAGGAGACGGGCAATCATGTAAAGAGAGTCGCCGCAGTCTCCGAAAGACTCGCGCAACTTGCCGGGCTTTCGGAATCCGATGTCAGTCTCCTGCTGCATGCATCACCCATGCACGATATCGGGAAGGTCGCCATTCCGGATTCCGTATTGCTTAAGCCGGGCAAATTGACGGACGAAGAGTACGCGACGATGAAGAACCATACCGCAATCGGATATCATCTGCTATCGAGTTCGAAGCGCCCAATTATAAAGGCTGCCTCCATCGTTACGCACGAACATCACGAAAAATGGAACGGAAGCGGCTATCCTCGCGGAATCGCCGGAGAGGATATACATATATTCGGTCGGATTACCGCAATTGCCGACGTCTTCGACGCCCTCGCCTGCGCAAGAATCTATAAACCCGCATGGGAAAAAGAAAGAGTAAGAAAACTATTCGAAGAGGAATCCGGAAGACATTTCGACCCCGAACTCTGCAAGATATTCTTGGAACATTTCGAAGAATTTTACGAGATCGTCGATCAGTATAAAGACGTTTAATAAAAGCAAACGCTCCGGTACTGAAAAGCTAACATTCATTAATTTGAGGAAAACTATATCGAACTTTCGGAAGGATCTATAACATGAACAAAATTCAAATCAATCTTTATGATATATTGACTTGCATTTCCAATGCTCAGGATCTTGTATCTCCAAGACTCTCGACTCATAATCAGCAGGTCGCATATCTTTCGTATCGCTTGTCCGAACAAATAGGCCTCCCGATCGATGAGCAGAGGGATATTTTTTTTGCCGGGCTGATTCACGATATAGGCGCTATGTCGAGCAAGGAGATGCTTGCTCTTATAGAAGCGGAGCCTATGAGCGTAAATAATCATGCCTTTAGAGGGGCGAAATTATTTGAAGAATTCAAACCCTTGCAGTATGTCTCCCGGATTATAAAATTTCACCATTTCCCCTGGGCTCACGGGAAAAACACTAACTATAAGAGAGAAGAAATCCCCTTTGCAAGTCATATTGTCCACTTGGCAGATCGCATATGTAGTTTGCTTGATTCTAATCGAAATATACTCACTCAGCTTCCAGATATTCTGTCAAGAATCCGCGAACAAAGCGGCAGCGTATTTCATCCGGACTTGGTCGATGTTCTGTCTAAACTGATTCCAAAGGAATATATATGGCTTGATTTGACTTCAAAAGTTCCGACAAAAATGATTTCCGAGGTTCAACTTTTTAATTTCTTTACTTCGGATATTGATGACCTTATAGACCTTACACTCATATTCTCGCGGATTATAGACTTCAGAAGCCGATTTACTGCAACTCACTCGGCGGGAGTGGCGAAGACGGCCGAGAAGCTTGCCGAACTTGCGGGCTTTTCTCCTCATGAATGTAAAATGATGCTCATCTCAGGTTATATGCACGATTTAGGGAAAATTGCAATCAGCGATGATATTCTGAATAAGCCTGCCAAGCTCAATGAGGATGAATTTAATGAGATGCGCGCACATACCTATTATACATATCATCTGATGAAGCCCTTATCCCAATTTAAAACGATTATAAGCTGGGCATCCTACCATCATGAAAGGCTCGATGGAACAGGCTATCCTTTTCACGTTGCAGGCGACAACTTATCGCTGGGCGCACGTGTTATGGCGGTTGCGGATGTATTTACCGCATTGACGGAACACCGTCCTTACCGCAAGGGCATGAATTTTGAAAACACAAAAAATATTTTAGACAATATGGTCGCAGACAATGCGCTCGATGGAAGTGTAGTAAGCTTAGTAATTGACAATTTCCAAGAAATAAATAGCATCCGCGAAAATGCTCAGATTGAAGCAGCCAAACAGTATAAGAGTTTCTTGAGCATAGCTTAAAACAGTTTTACATTTGAAATATCTGCGCCTACAGGCATAATTCCATCAATATGAAATTCATTTTCTTAAATATAAACACCGCCAGTTGAGCGGTGTTTGTCATTAAAATCTATGGCCTTAATAGGACAGAAAGTCTGTCATGATTTTTGTTTACTAAATACCATGATGAGTGCCGCTTTACTTTTACTGATTGATGCTCCTATACTCTTCCTCTTGAGTTTTATCGATTGCCATCGACGAAATTACGAACTCTCCATTGTCGAGTACATAGTCTCCGTTGAGGACGCTTATATAATACATTTTTCCTTCGAATACTATATAGGCTCTGTAATAGGTACCTCTATGTCCGTCCTTTCCCCTTCTTTCGTCCGTCGCTGCAACAAAATGCTCGCTACCTTCCGGTAGCCTGCTATTTTCGAGCAATAAACTTTCCGTCGCGTCCGGGTACTTCTCCTTGAATCCTTCTATGCTCTCCGGATTATACGCACCCATTTCATATATGCTTATCTCCGTCATGTCGTGATAATTCCGGTAGATTTTAGCTGAAATGCGACAGTTTCCGTCTCTATCGCAAGTGAGCCCCACATCGCCTTCGGCATGGTAGAAAACCTTATGAGGGACGGAATGCGGAAGAGAAAATGTAAGCACAGCTATATGTTCGGACTTGCGAACCCGGTATCCCCTCTCGCGTTTTTCCTTAAGCAGGAAAATGCCCGAAACCAGTGCAATTACAAGTAAAACTGCGACGAATGCTGCGATAAAAGTGCGGTTTTTCTTCTCCGTTTTACGATTGTTGATGATCAGCTGTTCGTTGATTCTGGCGAGCTGATCTATAATCACTTCGTTTTCAACAATCTTTTCCGCGTCGCCTTCGAGCAGCTCCGATACAGAAACTCCGAAAACTTCGGCGATCGATTTTACCATTTCCGCATCCGGAAGGGATTGGCCGTTCTCCCACTTCGACACGGTCTGACGAGTGACATGGATCCTTTCGGCCAGTTCTTCCTGCGAGTATCCTTTGTTCTTTCTTATGATTTTTAAATTCTTACAAAGCATTGCCCTTCCCCCTTGTCTTGGCAATAAAACCATAACACTGCAGGCAAGCTGAAACAAGCAACGAATTTTAACATCTTTGTGTTTTGTATAAAATCATCAGCCCCCGCGCCCGAAATTTGTCCAAGCCACCGATGTGTGCCTAAAAGTCGAAAAATCACAGCTCGCCGTACACGAGAGCTTTTTGAGAGGGTCGCGTGTGCCCAAAAGTCAAAAAATCACAACCCACTGTACACGAAAAGCCGATTTGATGCCAAATCGTGTGCCAAAAAAGCAAAAATTTTAAATTTGGGCACACTTGGAATTTAAAAGAGCCTTTTTGAAGAGCCGAATGTTCAGTGTCGAAGCTAAAAAAGCAAATCCGGCACACTTTCGGGTATAAAGGGTAAAGAAAGGTAAAGTGCCTACTGATTTATGATAAAATAATGGTAACAACCACGGCGCGGCGATGTCGGTCGAGTAATTTTAGAGCAAACTCTCGGAGAATGCTCTTTAATCAGTTTTTGCATGGAACGGAGCGCATAAAGAAATATGCAATTCACAGAAGCGAAGCGTATTAAGGTTAATAGGGTGAGCAGAAGCGAAGGATAGTAGGATTGTAAATTTTGTAGATTAGATTCTACAAAGGAGGTAAACGAGCATGGAACTTATACTGCAAGAGGAAAGCACATCCGCCAAGAGCATGAAGAATTGCCATAGGATTATGATGGAGACTTTCGGCGACGAGCTCAAGCTAATCGGATATTGGGGGCCGGTTCAGATGAATGTCTTCAATCTTGAGTATCGCTATCTGCCTTTGGATTATAAAATTAGCCTAGATTGCGAGCGCGGGTTTATAACTATACAGGCGCAGAATAAGGACGGTGAGATTTTCTGGCCGCTGATGATCTTCCCGGAGGCCAGATATTATCATTTTGCAGATGTCGAAAAGGATATTTTGCAGCTTGCCACGCTGATGCGCAAGGCAATCAAGGAGGACCTCATTATTTTCGAGCCGTCCGGAACCGCCGCCTATGCTAATATTAGCCAGAAAACAAAGAATGAGTGCGATTATTGCTCTGATGTCAAAACAGTTGAAAATTTCCTCATTCCGAGAGAATATGAGCAATGCATCGAGTATATCATCAAGGATCTGATTGAGAAGAAAGGCTTTTTCGTCATCGAAGGCAATTGCCCGATCGGAGAGCACATGAAGGACGGATTCTGGGTTAAAGATATTATTTATCATACGATTAAATGCCCGGAATGTGGCCAGGTATTCACCTGCATTGTAAATACTTACAGGGGCGGCGGTTCCTTCGAGAGTGGAACTTAAATTCAAGTCCAGGATTGAAGGAGCGACGCGGCAGGCGAGGATCTGAGCTTTGCGGCTCGCCTCTTTACTTCTTCCGAGCCGGATGGTATTATTCGAGGGTGGTTTGTGGTGTTGTGAAGCCGCCCGAATGCAAAGGCAAGGCGGGCGCAAGGGTGGATTCATATATAAAGATGAGTGATATTTATAAAAATGTCGAGAAAAAACCTCTAGAGGTGAAGAAGGAGCGAAAGGTGCTCATGCTCGCGCTCAGCACCTTCCTCGCGTTGATTTTAATCGCACTCTTTGTGGTACAGCCGCTGATTCAGCACGCAAGACACATCAAATTCGTGTCCGCGCTCTCGTCCTCGACGGAATTTTCGGGGCGCAGGGGCACCGCAAGCTGCACGATAAGCGGGGAGACTTTCCCCCTGAACAGCGAAACCGTATATGAAATATATGCAAAAATGACCCTCAGCGAGGCGGTCGAGCCCTGCAAGGAGCCCGAGGAGAACCCCGGGGAGGGAATTTTAATCGATTACGGAGACATGAGCAGCCTGCGAATATATCCCTGGACCTTCGCCGACGGACGGAATGGAATTTATGTCGAGTACAGAAACCTCGAGCTCGAGCATATATTCAAATCCGACTGGCAGAGGTACAAAGGTCTGGAACATTATTTTCTTCAGAAAAAAAATTAGTCGAGGAGTAAATGCAAGATAAGGACTCGGAAAGAGGATTGGACATAGATAGTAATTCAAATGCGGCAGGGGCTTCGGAAGGCGGCAATCCCAATCCGCTTTGGACCAAAGATTTTACAATTATAACCATCGGAAGCGTCATATCCATAGCCGGCAGCGTGCTGTCGGGCTTTGCGATGTCGCTCTTCGTGCTCGACTATACCGGCAAGCCCTTTTACTTCGCCCTTTTCGGCATACTTTACTTTCTCCCGAGCGTGGCCGCACCGATACTCGCCGGTCCCTTCCTCGACAGATTTTCCCGCAAGAAAACCATATACATGCTCGATTTTATAACCTCGGGCATATATGTAATCTTCACCCTGGTAATGCAATTCGGGAGAATAAATATGCCTATAGTAGCCGCGGGCACATTCCTCATAGGCACGATAAACAGCGTCTATCAGGTGGCCTACCAGAGCTTCTACCCGCTGCTGATTACCAAGGGCAACTATTCCAAGGCCTACAGCATCGCCAGCAGTCTGGAGACCCTCGCCATGATGGTCACACCGATATCCGCCTTCGTCTACAACAAGGTCGGGCTGGTGCCGCTGCTCGCATTCAACGCGGTCACCTATTTTATCGCGGCCGTGATGGAAACTCAGATTACTCAGAGCGAGGATTATATCGAAAAGCGCAAGGCTGAGGATTCTCTCGAAGGTGAAACCCTCCGCGGCCTTAAACGCTTCGCAAGCGACTTTAAGGAAGGCATGAGCTACCTAGTATCCGAAAAAGGCCTGTTCTTTGTGGCGATATATTTTACATTTTCCGCCATGGACAGCGGGGTCATCGAGACATTGACCCTCCCCTACTTCAAGATGAATTTTGAAAACGGAGAATACATCTACATGGTGGTCGGTGCGGGTGCGGCTGTCGGGCGAGTCGTAGGCGGGATGGTTCATTATCGCTTGAGGCTGCCTCAGCATAGGAAATTCGACATCGCCCTCTTTGTCTACATATCGCTGGGAATAATAGGGGCAATTTTTCTATATACGCCGCTGCCCGCGATGTTCGTATTGTTCTCGCTGACAGGAATCTTAGGCGTAACATCGTATAATATACGAATCTCCGCGACTCAAAGGTATGTTCCGGACGAAAAGAAGGGAAGGTTCAATGGTACTTTCAATACGCTGAACGTCATAGGAATGCTGATCGGCCAGGCGGGCGCGGGGATTATTTCCCTGGTGCTGGATTCCCGCACGATAATCACCATCTCAGCTTTGGTCGGTCTGGCTGCGGCGGTGGTGCTCATCGGCGGCAATCGGAGGCATATCGCGCCGATTTATAATACGGAAGATTAATGTAGCGCAAGTGGAAATCTCTCAATCGCAAACCCATGTGCGCAGTAAATCTATAATCTGAAAAGTAAAAACAGAACAACAAGGAGTTAAAAAACATAACTTTACAATACAAAAGCAAAAAAACCGCCACTTGGCGGCTTTTTAACAGACTTTTTTGAATCTTGCTGCCGGATGTCAGCCTTAATCATTCTCAAAATTTTCCGCAATCTTTGAGTTCTAAAGACCCGCTAATCCATTTCCTCGAATCTGTAAATCTCGCTCGTTCCGTCCAGCAACGGCATGGGGTCTATGGCTTTGTCCTCTATGCGCATCTCGAAATGCAGGTGCGCACCGGTCGAATAGCCGGTCGAGCCTACAAGGCCGATAATCTCGCCCTTCTCGACCATGTCGCCCTCCGCGCAGCCCAACTCGCTAAGATGGAAATAATAGCTCTTGAGGCCGCTGCCGTGCTCGATTATTACGCTCTTGCCGGTAATTATGACGTCTCCCGCGTAGATGACCTTGCCGGCGTTCGTCGCAGCTATCGGCGTACCCGAAGGCACTCCGATATCTATGCCTTTGTGGCGGGTCGGATTGGGATTGTCGTTGGTGTAGCGAAACAGTCCGAACTCGGTAGTTATTCGGCTGCCATCGACCGGCCACATGAACTGCCCGCTCCAATACTTCGTATCGTCCTGCAGAGGCCACTTATCCTTTATCTTATCGACCCAGTCCTTGGTGGCTCCCGGGAAGTTCATTGTGCTGTCGACTGTCGATTGCGAAATTATCATGTGCTGCTCGCTGAACTTCGTCGGGGTGACGATGACGCGGCAGCTCTTATGCGTATCCCCTATGCCGACATTTATCTCGTAGACATCGGGAGCCTGGGTGTAGTCCACCGGTACCATCGCCATGTATGTTCGCTCGCCCGTCTTGAGGAAGAGCGGATTGGCGAGGGGGGTTTCTATCGTGGGAGCCTCGGTCTCGAAGCCCCGCTCCACATACACGCTTAAGACATCGCCCTGCCTCGCCCTGTCGGAGCTGAATTCTATGGTCGGTTTTACCTCCAGCGCGAATTCAAAGGTATAGGAAAACTCCGCGGCGTCGCTGTCCTCTGTCTTCGGGTAGCGCAGATCTATCTCCAGCACATAGTTGCCGTTATGGGTAAACTCGTAGGCCTCGTAGGCCGCCAAATCGCCTTCGGCTGCGGGAACAGGCACGCCGGGATTCGGGCCGAAAAGCTTAAATCTGAACTCGCCTCCTGAAGGTGCGCTCAGCTGAGGCTTCCTGATATCCAGGGTGCCCAGGTTTTTAGAGGGTTCGCCTTGCAGGGGGGTATCTCGCACAACTTTTCCGAAAAAGAGCTCCGTATGCCAGCAGCCTTCCTGCGGTTTGCTCGACATGCCATCGAGTCTGACTTCGGGCAGCGCAAATGTCTTCGTGGGGGTCTTGTAATATATGAGGACCAAGGCCCCTGCGATAAGCAGAATCAGTAATGCGATTATTCCGAAAATTTTGAGTTTTTTCATATACTTTCTCGCTGCGCGCGCAAGCTACATCCCTCGCCGAGCGGATAAAAAACAGGGACCTCGGTGCTACTATTTGCAGGCTCTTACGAATGCTCTGTAGACTTCCTGCTGCTCGTCGATTTGAGGCAGGAACTCGGGGTGCCATTGCACTCCGACGATGAACCTGTCGCCGGGTTTTTCAATCACTTCGATCATGTCGTAGGGCAGGCCCTTTTCCTTGTCCTTCGTGCGTCCGGTGCATATGAGCCCGGGTGCTAAATCCTTGACGTTCTGGTGATGGTAGGAGTTCGTCAGCAGCTTATTCGTTCCGTAAATCTCCGCAATCCGAGAAGCTTCGTCGAAGTAGATCGTATGAGCCAGCTCTCTGAGGTTCGCGTTCGGCGAGGTGCTGTGCCAAAAACCCAGCCTTCTGTTATCCTGCTCGAGGGTACCGCCGAAGTGGACATTTATCATCTGCATGCCGCGGCAGATGCCGAGAACCGGCATGTCGGTATTATTGAACACATAATCCATCAGAGCCAATTCCTGAGTGTCTCTGACGAGGTTTATTGGCCCGGATTCCTTTATGAGATCCTCGCCGTAGGTCCAGGGGCCGATGTCGTCGCCGCCGGTCAAGAGAAGACCGTCCAGCAGAGAAGCGAATTTCTTGATATGCTCGGGGTCTTCGTAGAAGGGCATCAGCAGCGGTATGCCTCCGGCTCTCTCAATCGCCAGAGTGTAGTCATCCGCAGCCGTGGTCCATTCCTGCCTGGTAAAGCCTACCGAATCGAATTCGGGCCCATTAGCCGATTTGAAGTGATTGCAAGTAACACCGATGATTGGTTTCATAAATGGTCTCCATTCCGCCGCCAACACAAGCGGCATAAACAGTAATGAGGCCTCGAGCTCATCCTTGGCGAAATCTCCGGAGCATATGATGCGGGAGCTTAGAAGGGCTCGGTGCGGCTATCTTACCCTTTCAAATATAACATAATGAGGGGGCATTTGCACCCCGGATTTTGTCGGGCCGGAGGAGACGACTTGATGGTTGGTATGATTCGTGTGCTTGATATGATTTATGATTGTTGTGATTGTTAAATTTGGATAATTGTTAAATTTGGATAATTGTTAAATATGATTGTGAAAATTGATAAACATGATTGTTAGAGATGATTATTAGATATGATTGTTAGGAATGATTGTGAGAGAATATTGTTAAACATTCAACAATATTCCCGATTAGATTTTGTTATAGCATCTTAGATGTGGCGATTTTCGGGAAATGCCTTGTCAAAGGCGCAGATAGCCTTGTAATCGCAGTAGTCGCAAGCCCCGCTACCCTTGCGGGGAGCGATCTCTATCTCGCCGGATATGAGCCTCTCGCAGCTCTCCTCCAAAGCAAGCCTGAACTTGGCGCGAAACTCCTCGAATTCCTCCGCGTCCACGCCGCTTCCGGCGGCATTGTCGTTTGTTTTATTTAATTTATAGTTTATTATCTCCGATGTAACGCCCCGTACCCTCTTCGAATCTATGCTGTCCAGCACCGCCGCGCCCTTGATAAACATGCCGTCCATCCTGTAGGCCTCGCGAATTTTCGCCCAAAGCTCCTCGCTTATCTCCTCTGCGACGAACTGATCCAATCCGGAACGCAGCTGAGGATTCACTATATTATAGTAGAACACCCCCGCCGGCTCGGCATCGCCCTTGGCGAGCGCCGCCTCCAAATATATGCCGAGCTGTAATTGCAGCCCGGCCTCGGCGGCCTTCCTGTCGAATGCCTTGGAACCCGACTTGTAGTCGATGACCTTGAGCTTCGGCCCTTCGCTGCTGTCCAAAAGGTCCACGCGGTCGATCTTGCCTTCGATATAGACATCGCCTGCAGGTGTTGAAATTTTAAGGGGCGGGAAATCCTGACCCCTCCCGAATTGCGCCTCGAAGGCCATCT
>JAAZLU010000041.1 GCA_012799165.1 Clostridiales bacterium | reverse complement strand
CAATAGAAGTAGGAAGATTGCAGGACAAGCAGTCTGTTAAAAATACCATAGCCACTTCGGTGGTATCCTTCGCCTATTCGCTCGTTTGGACGATGTCCTTCTCGATTCTCTCCAGAGCCCCCGGCCTGATAGAGGTGGGGGTAGGGTTTCTGCGTTCGCTGTTAGGAGGTAGAGGCATATGAGAAAGATAGTATTGAGAATTTTGTTAATTTTCCTCTTGCTTATCAACCTTCTGCCGCTTTGGGCTTTGGCTGCGAGCGATACGCCGCCGCCGGAAAAACCCTACGAAAAAGTTGTGGCCAAGCATGGGAGTTGGTATACCGAGCAATTGTCCTACGAAGGAAAGAGCAATCTTGTAATAGGTTATAAGGGCGATTGGGAAGGCGACGCCTCCTCTGTCATGGAGGCGAAAATCAAAGAGGAAATTGTGCTGACCGGTGTCTATGTACCTGCTTTGCAGACATGGTCGGACGGGATTTATCTGAGCATCACTGATTCCTCGGGCAAGACATACAGCAACTTTTCGTTGGAAAAGTACGCAGTCGGCGCGATAAAAGAAACCGGAGCACTGGGATCTTATTCAGCTCCTTCCGACGGGAGGGGGCTCTTAGTGTTTACCCCCGAGGACGATATAAAGTTGCCGGCAGGAGACTATACCTTAAGGGTGGAAGGAAGCCGTGGACTCGTTGGAGCCTACCTGCTGAAGGGCATACTTGCCGGAGCTTATGAAAAGTACATGGAAGCACTCAATGAATGGGAGCTTAAAAATAATCCGCGAAAAGGAGATTCCGATCATAGCTTCGGATCGCAGACTTTTGTAAACGAGGAAGGAGAACTTGTAATAGGAGAACCTCAGCCCGACAAACAGGCCATCTTCGGACTGGACGCTGAATACAAAATCGAAGAGATAATCGTAAGTACCTATAACGGTGGTCAGGGCGCGGAGCCGGGAACCATCGCAGTAATCGATGACTATGGCCGAATTTGTTATCATGGGCAGGCCGAGGGAGTCACCTTGGAAGACATTCCCAATTCCTCATGGAAAGTGAATCCCGGCATTGTTCTTCCTGCAGGATATTACATGATTTCTCTCTCGCAGCCGGAGTTGCTGGATTACGACGAAAACGGGGAGCCGCTCTTTTTTGTGAAGGCCACCGTACCTCTAGCCGTACGTCCGGATTTCACCGGCACCTATAAAATTAATTTAGACACCTTCAAAATAAGCACTCTTATGGGACCTGTCACCGGTAATCAGGGAAGCAGTTTTTCTCTGAAGGATTTCGAGTTGACGGTTTTAGATAAGGACGGGGAGTTTGAGCTGATCGGGAAATACGAGGGAGTGGCATTTTCGCAGATTTGTAAAGTAACGGAGGAAACTGCGGAATATGCAGTCGCCGAATTTACTTTTGCCGTAGACCTTCAGAATCTTCCCTACAAAGCCAAGGTTTCCGCGGAGGGAAGGATTACATTTTCCGTATCGGCTGACGGAACCCCGCAGATAGATATGGCGGGCAGAGCTGTCTATGACCGCGCGGCCAGCGCGGAAAAGGGAGCGGACTACAATACATATTCCATAGAAGCCCGCGGCCCCATGGCGAAGAGAGAACTTCCTCCCTTTGTTATGACCGCGCTTGGAAAAGCAAAGAATGCCGGAAATATCCCGGGACCGGACAATGTAACCCAGGCCGCTGCCGGAATGCTGTTTCCGCCCCTGGCTGGTCTTATAGTAAATGTTTTGCAGGAGCTCCTTAAACCTAAGGAACGACCGAAGCCGAGAACATCCGCGAGGCCTAAAATTAGAGGAAAAGGCGGATCCGGCGAAGTAAGAGATAAAGCATGGTATAAAAAGCAATATCCAGGCAGAACTGACGAACAGATAGCGATGATAATGATGGCGGATGCCATGGGGAATACCGACGAACCGGATCTTGACGATGCCATTTCCGTCGGCGACAACGAAAGGGTAGCCGGAGCTTCGGAAAGCAGCGGTGGCGGCGTCCTTGGAGGCGACGAGGAATGGGGCTACGAAGCGGAAGATTATAGCTCAGAATACGAGCCCGCGGACGAGCCTTACAGGGAGCCCGAATCTTATCAGCCTGCATCCGAGACAGGCGTACCGGAAACCGGCGCTGCGCAGACGGAGCCGGAAGTACCCGAGATACCCGCGGAACCGGAGACTATGGTGCTTCGAACCTCTGCATACGGCGCGGAAAGCATGTATGTTAAGGATCCTGTAACCGGAGAATGGGTCAACTCCGAAACCGGAGCGATTCTGGATCTCGACAGGTACGAGGAATCCATTAGACAGATGGACGAGAACAGGGCATGGAAAGAGGAGAGAGAGCGAGAGATAGCCGCTCGCGGCGGAAGCGAGTACGAAAAAGAGCTCAGAGAAAACATGCGGAAGATCAGAGAGAAGGAGCAGCAGACCTTTAAAGAGAATGCTCTGCGCACGAAATACGGACTCGATGATTTAAAACAGATACGAAAGATTATGGAGGATGAGCAGGCCGAAGCTGCGGCCTGGGCCAATACTTGGCATCGAAACGGAAATCTGTTTGCCGCTGCGGAATATACTGCGGTAGGCGTAGATGTAGTAACAGGCGTCGCTGTCGACGGCATGGCCAAGGTCGTGCCGGGCGGAACCGCAGTCAGGGGGGGATATAAGTTGCTCAAAGGCGTGAGCAGTACCATGAGCGATGCCTTTGCAAACAAGAAGGACGTCTTTACGCTTGCCAATTTAGCGGAAGGAGCTATCAAGGGCGGCGCGGACGCGCTTACGGATATCGTTCCCGGAGGGCCGGGTTTTGCCGGCAAGGCTCTTGAAGCGACCGGAAAGGCTACCGTAACTGTGTACGGCGAAACACTCGGATCCGCAGCCGGCGCGTACCTTCGCGGGGAGAGTACCTCCGAGGCCTTGGTTAAGGGCTTCAAGGAAGGTTCGTATAAAGCCGCTGTCGGCTTCGTAACCGACCAACTTGCGGGAGAACTCCCGGATGCTGCTATCGGAGATGTAACCAGATCAAATGTTAAATCGTATATGAAGAACGTTGTTGTAAGCAGGACGACGGGGGTTAAACTCGCATCCGCCTATACGGACGAGTACGCTCTTAAACCCGCTATATTCGGAGATAATTAACTGCTTATAGCAGTCAAGCAGAAAGGAGAATCTATCATGAGGCTCATTAGAAGCGAAATGTCATATTTATCAAAATTTTACGAGAATACAAATCCTCTTAACCTTTTTAAAAGCGGAGACATTGCCTTGCAGGGAAACGAGGAAAAGCAGCTGGAGAAAAAGGGCGTCCTGAAGGACGGCAAGCTCCTTCCGGCAGCAGACGAGCTGTTTCGCCCCGCGGCGGACCCCGAGCGCTGCTCGCGCATTATGCTGAGGGAAGGGGATTATCTCGTCGAAAAGTATGCTTATAAAAAGGGAGAAGAGCATGTTCTTGTGGAAAACTACAGCGGCGATGTTGTCTTTTCTCCGGCCGGGAATATGGAACAGCTTAAATTTCAGCTTTCCCAGTGGGTCGGGCTTTCGAATTTTATCAGCTTTGAACTTAATGCAAATCTTCCCAATGACGAATTGATCGTATTCATGGCAATTGCGGATATCCGGCGCGAAAAAGAGCTGCTGGGCTATTTAGGCCAGGAAACGGAAGATGAAATTCCCTTCGCCGCGATTAGGAAGCAGCTGGAGGCGCCGGTACCGGGCAGCATCGCGAGCATACTGATAAACAGTTATAAATTTCCGGTTCCGGAGATCGGAGACACCAAGGGCATCCTGGACCGCCTGGTAGCCGAGAAAATAGTTGATTTCCGAAAAGGCAAAACTCAGGCGGGATATGTCCTTTTAGGCCAATATGAGGATTTCGCGAAGAGATTCCTAATCCCGCAGACGATCGTTATGCTGGAGACCTTCAATTTAGGAGAAGGAAAGGAAATCGTAGGGGTCGGAATGCTGTGTCTCTGGGCGGGGATGCGGGAAATTATAACATTGAGCTTAAAAGAAGGAAGCACGGAGATCGCTTCCGTTTCCGGATTCCAGCTCCTCGAGATAATGGAAGATTTCCTGAACTGCCCCGATGTACGTCCATAGAAAGAGGCTGCCCGAAAGGGCAGCCTTCTGCAATTATTGAAGCAGAAAAGGATTCATCGCAGCTTGATGCGGAGAGGATATATTTTACGGAATAGTATTTTTAACGATTCGGATTTGGAGGTGTGTACAGTATGTTCAGAAAGCGATACATTTATCTGCTGTTAGCCGTCGCGCTTAGTTTTGTTCTGATTTTCAGCTCCGCTTGCGATTCCGATAAAGGAGAGCTCATCAACTTTGAAGACCCCGTATTCTATAATCTTATAAAAAAGGAATTAGGCAAGGATAAAATTTATACGGGAGATTTAGCGAAATATACTGAAATCACCATTTTAGCGGATGAGCTTGTTTTACTTCGCGCAGAGGGTGAAGGTATAGGAGAACTCAATTATTTTTGGGGCGAGTCTTTCGAATATGACGGTGTAATGTATGACGAAGTTGCCGGAACTATGAAATCATTGCAGGATCTGAAGTATTTCAGCTCCCTGAAAGAAATAAGCATTGCGTTTCAGCGGGAACTCGATTTTAATACCATTCCTGAAGAGCTCTACAAAAGAATAGAGATAGTGGACATTTACGCGTGCGATTTGGAGGACATCTCTTTTCTCGGGAACTTTGAAAATCTTCGTGTGGTGTACATAAGCACTAATAAAATTTATGATCTTAGTCCTTTGAAAGGCAAAAGCAAACTTGCCTATTTAGATTTTTCCTGGAACGAAGTTGATAATCTGACTCCGTTATCCTCCCTTAATTCATTAAAATGGTTGTCGGCATATGGTAATAAAATCTCCGATCTGACACCGCTCTCAGGCTTAACAAATCTCGAAGAAATTTCGTTTTATGAAAATCTTATCGAGGATATTAGTCCGCTCAAAGAGATGAAGACTTTAAAGCGTGTAGAGCTTATCAACAATCAGATAAAAGATGTAAGCCCTCTCAAAGATTTTGAAAACTTTGAAGAACTTAGACTCAGCGGAAACCCCATTACAAATTTGGAAGTACTTTCACATATTCCGAATTTAGAGTACGAAGCGGAGTATCCATAAAATAGGCTGCCCTTTCGGGTAGCCTTC
This sequence comes from Clostridiales bacterium, assembly GCA_012799165.1. Lineage (GTDB taxonomy): Bacteria > Bacillota > Clostridia > Peptostreptococcales > Anaerovoracaceae > RUG11894. The sequence goes on along the minus strand of JAAZLU010000041.1, from coordinate 1,386 downwards.
GGCAATAATTGAAGTGACATCGCGGGTATAGGATGAAGAGGATTTATAAGAAATTCTTTTGTAGTTTAGCTTTATGGAGGAGCAAGATGTGTAAAAAACGATACTGTTATTTGTTGCTTGTTGTACTACTTTGTTTTGTGCTGATTTTTAGCTCCGCTTGCGATTCCGACTCCGATTCGGGCAAAGCGGAACCTGTTAACTTTGAGGATCCTGCATTCTTTGATCTTCTGAAAAAGAAATTGGGTAAAGATAAAATTTATCCTGAAGATTTAGTGAAATATGATGAAATTGCTATTTTAGGAGACGGACATCTTTACTTAGGTTCATCGGATGATGAAGAATATATATCATTAATCTGGTATTACGGGAAAGACTCTTTCGAGTATGATGATGTTTTATATGAGAACGTTCCGGACGGGACTATTAAGTCACTGGAAGATTTAAAGTACTTCCCCTCCCTTTGTAGTATAGACATTGCGTTTCATCCGGGCATTGATTTTAATACCATTCCTGAAGAGGTCTGCAAAAAAACCATATACCTGAGCATTTATGCCTGTAATCTGCAAAACATCGCTTTTCTTGAAAAATACGAGAATCTTAAAAGTGTGAGCTTAAAGTACAACAATATTAAAGACCTCAGTCCGCTTAAAGATTTAGAAAATGTTTACCTTTTGGTTTTTGATTATAATGAAGTAGAGGATTTGACACCGGTATCCTTTATGAGCGGATTGGAAATGATAGGTGGAGACGGTAATAAAATCTCCGATCTTACACCGCTTTCCGCTATGTACAAGCTCGAAATGGTTGAATTCAACGACAATTTGATTCAGGATATCAGTCCGCTGAAAGAACTCAAAAACGTATATGCTTTTGAACTTGCAAACAATCAGATAAAAGATGTAAGCCCTCTCAAAGATTTTACCGACATTGCCGTCCTTGATCTCAGCGGAAATCCCATTACAAATATCGAAGTGCTGTCCCATATCACAAATCTTTGGTATGTTCCGTAATATCCATAAAAGAAGCTGTCCTTTCGGCCAGCCTTCGGCAATTATTGAAGTTTAAAAGGATTCGTCGCAACTTGATGCGAGGAGGATGTGTTTATAAGAAATCTTGTTATCGTTCGGTCTTAGAGGAGGTTCAAGATGTGCAAAAAGCGATACACAGATTTTTTGCTAGTCTTTGTTCTTAGCTTTATAAGGCGAAATATGTGCCCGAAATACGAATATTGAGGGTATGCCTAACACGGGCACGCCTTGTAACTATTAAAATGTGCCCATAAGTCCCTTTTCTGCAACTGAGCTAACATGGCGACGAATGAGAGCTGAACGAAATTGATGCTTTTTGAGTTAAATATATGAAATATTAGAAGGTAACTAAATATAT
>JAAZLU010000040.1 GCA_012799165.1 Clostridiales bacterium | reverse complement strand
GTTCCACATTTAAAAACGAAGCTTAGCACCGGAAGGCTTATGGTAAAATATTCCATATCTAATCATAGGCGAGTTTCCATTTTATGTCAAACTTCTTTGCCTAATATTTTAATAATATAAAAACCGTGACTCAAGATAGTGTCACGGTTTGGTTTGTTTATAGTTACTATTATTTTCGAACAGCCTCATTCAACTTTCTAAGCATCTCCGCCTCATCCAGCTGATATTCCTTAGCGACGGATCCGACTGATTCGAAAAGGCAGTTGCAAAGCAAGCATTCTCCTATTATTTCGTCGTACTCCCTAAAGACGGAATCGGTTTGGGGATATTGTTCGACTATGTCTAAAACGAGCATATCAGATTTTATGCGCATATCTTTCTCCTAGCTTATAATCACTATGACCACACCGCCCGGCTATCCGAAATATTCCCCTTAATAACTTCTCAGATCCTTTACAATCTGTGTAATTTCCTTAAAATGCGGACTCTTTGAATCGTTCGTCAGGTCGTATATCAGCATCTCGGTGTTTACCCTCAAGGCTCCCATGGCCTCCATGGCCCTCAGGCCCAGCTCTTTGTACTCTTTAGAGTAGGAGGAAATCCCATCCTCCACCACAAAGACTTCCAGGCCGTGCTCAAGCAGAGCCCTGACAGTCTGGTAGACGCAGACATGGCTCTCCGCTCCTGTAACTATAACCTTTTTTATTTTATTCTCCCTCAAATACGCCCCGACCTCTTGCGTCAAGGCATTGAAAGATGTCTTAGAAAATATATTTTCATCATTAAGCTCGGACAATATGCTCTCCACGCTTCTGCCGAGTCCCTTCGGATATTGCTCCGTCGCAAGCGACTTTATGGACATCAGATTGCAAAGCTTCAGCAATGCCGCCGTGTTCCTTATAATCTCCTCGCTCTCGTCGACCGCCGGCATCAGCCTTTCCTGCAAATCGATTACAAATAGAAGCGTGTTATCGAAGTTCTTGTACCCGAGGCTTCTTATATCCCGGTTTCCTGTGTAATACTTTTCCATTTCAATCTCCTTTGTTGTGTCTACATTTACTTGCTAAAATCTATTCTCTCTCAATCTCGCGCGGCAGCCTTATCTGCACGCCGCTGCTGTAAATCGCTTCCCGGCCTCCCTCTTTATACTCCACAATCAGACTGCCGTCAGGGGATATATCTTTGGCCAGCGCCAGAAAAACATCGTTATTTTTATGCACCAGTATCTCTTTATTTAATATGTATGAATTTTGTTTGATGATACTTAATGCTTCGTCTATATCATTCACCTGTAATCTATCATAGAAATCAAGAAAGTGCTTGATTATTTCCCCCAGCAAACTCTCTTTATCGACAGTAAAGCCTTCACCTTTAAGGCTCGCAGCATCTTCTATATTTTGCACATCGTTTTCCACATTTATACCTATCCCGGAAATTATGCGCATTCTGAACCCCCTGTTTATGCTCTCTACGAGGATTCCCGCAAGCTTCTTCCGATTCAGTATTATGTCATTTGGCCACTTGATAAATGTATCTATCCCTAATTCTTTTAGAGCTTTATGGATGGCGGCGGCTGTAATCTGTGTAATAAAAGAAAGCTTGTCCGGGACAAACTCTACGTCTATAACTATACTGAAATATAGTCCACCCTTATCCGATACAAACTTCCTCTTTTCTCTGCCTTTGCCTTTGTATTGGCTGTCGGCGACTATTGCTCGCCTAATATCGCTGTTAAATTCAAGCCTTTTAGCATATTCATTGGTCGAGTCCAATTTTTCGAAGTGTGTTATTTCCATCTATATCTACTTGCAGAATCTAACTATCCGCAGGGTTTCTACACTCCGGCATCAGCTCTTCCGCTATTGTCTCCAAGATCCTGTTCAAAGAATCCACCTCTTCTTTGCTGAATCTTTCTTCCACCCTGCTCGACACCAATCCGATATACCCCGATTTGTCCTTTTCGTATTGAAGGAATTTATCCGTCAACTCCAACCTGGTTTCACGCCGATCGCTCTTGCCGACCTTTTTCTTCACATAACCTTTTTTGACGAGTGAATTTACCCTGTAGGTCATGTTGGGCTGAGATACGCCCATAAAATTCGATAATTCGCTGATGGTCGGATTCTCAAAAAGATAAATTACTTCGCAGGCAATAATCTCCACTAAAGTAAGAGTCTCCTCTTCCTGCTCGAAAGAGTTGAAGACATTCATGTAGAAACTGAGCTTGAAATTATCGTATACTTTCTCCAGCCTGTCTTTTAACATGGCCCCTCCTTTTCGGGATTGCGCATTTTTATTGTATCGCAAAAATTAATTTCGCCGATGCTGCAAGCTCGCCGTCGACTCTAGCCTCCGCCTCCGCAAATCCGATACTGCCTCTCAGCTTGGTCAGCTTGCTCGTCATCTCTAAAACATCTCCCGGCAGCACCTGTCTCTTAAATCTAAGTTCGTCCACCCCCGCAAAGAGCGCTATCCTACCTTTATATTCTTCCATAGACAGCAGCGCGACCGCTCCCACCTGCGCCATGGCTTCGAGGATTAGAACTCCGGGCATCACTTTATATCCCGGGAAATGCCCTTCGAAGAACTCTTCGCTTGCACTTACGCACTTAATACCTTTTGCCCAACTGCCCTTTTCGCCGTCAATTATTCTATCCACTAACAAAAAGGGATATCTATGAGGAAGTATCTTCTCTATTTCGTTTATATTATACTCCATTTTCGTCCTTTCCGTATCGCTTAAAACAAAGCATCACATTGTGGCCCCCGAATCCGAGAGAATTGCTGAGAACATAGTTGACTTGCTGTTCGATACCCGTATTCGGCACTATGTCGAGGTCGCAATCGGGGTCGGGATTTTTGTAGCCTATGGTCGCCGGGATGTAGCTGCTTTGCATAGCGAGCAGGGAGATGATGGCCTCCATCGCTCCCGCCGCACCAAGCAAATGACCCGTCATGGACTTGGTCGACGATACTTTCAACTTGTACGCGTGCTCCCCGAAGGCCAGCTTTATGGCTTTAGTCTCGATTTTGTCGTTCAGCGGCGTACTCGTGCCGTGCGCGTTTATATAATCTATCTGCTCAAGCTCTATTCCGGCGTCGGCGATGGCGTCCTTCATGGCCTTTGCCGCCCAAGTGCCGTTTTCATCCGGTGCGGTTACATGTGCCGCGTCGCAGGTCGCTCCGTATCCCACTATCTCTCCGTAGATTTTTGCGCCTCTTGCGTGAGCTCTTTCCCATTCCTCGAGCACCAGAACCGCTCCGCCTTCTCCCAAAACGAATCCGCTTCTGTCGGCGTCGAAAGGTATGCTCGCCCGGGCGGGGTCATTCGAGTCGGACAATGCCCTCATGGACGTGAAGCCCCCGATGCCCGCGGATGTTACGCTCGCCTCGGCGCCTCCCGCCAAAGCCAAATCGAAATATCCGTCCCGAATCTGGCGGAACGCCTCGCCTATGGAAGTGTTGGAACCGGCGCAGGCCGTAACATGGCACATTACGCTGCCGTGAAATCCGTACTCCATGGCCACATGGGATGCCGAAAGATTTGCTATCGACATGGGAATAAAGAAGGGCGATATTCTGTCCATGCCTCTCTGCATTCCCGATTTAATCTCTTTCTCCATGGTCCCCAGGCCTCCAATACCGGAGGAGATATATACCGCAATGTTCGACCTGTCTTCCTTTTCGAGGTCTAAGCCGGAGTCCTCAATCGCTACTTTAGAGGCCGCCAAAGCGAATTGATTGGACCTGTCGAGAGTTCGGAGTTTCTTCTTGTCTATATAATCCGCAAAATCTACCTTCGCCTCGGCGGCTATTTTAACCTTCTGGTCGGATGTGTCGTAGAGGCTAATCTCCCCTATTCCGCACTTTCCGGCTTTAATATTTGCCCATATTTCGTTTATCGTATTGCCGATGGGAGAAATCGCCCCCATACCCGTAACCGCTACACGTCTCTTCATATGTTCATGCCTCCGTCCACGCTTATAACCTGGCCCGTTATGTAGGACGCCTTCTCGGATGCCAGGAACTCAACCATATTAGCTATATCTTCGGCTTCGCCCAGTCTGTTTAGCGGTATCTGAGCCGCCAGCTTATCCTTTTGCTCGTCGCCGAGTGCGTCCGTCATGTCCGAAACGATAAAGCCCGGCGCCACCGCATTTACAGTGATCCCCCTCGGAGCGAGCTCCTTTGCGAGCGATTTGGTCAGCCCGATGAGCCCCGCCTTGCTTGCCGAGTAATTCGCCTGTCCGGCATTGCCTACAATCCCCACTACGCTGGAGATATTGATAATCTTGCCGTACTTCTGTCTGAGCATCATCTTCGCGGCATTTTTGGAGCAGAAGAAGGCGCCTTTCAGATTTATATCGATTACGCTCTCGAAATCCTCCGCGCTCATCCTCATAATCAGGCCGTCCTTCGTAATTCCCGCGTTGTTTACGAGCAGCGCGATTTGCCCAAATTCTTTTTTAATTTCGGCAAACATCTCCTCGCATTCCGCCTCATTCGACACGTCCGCCTTTATCTTGAGCGCCTTTGCCCCTAAATTCTCGCACTCCGTTCTTGTCCGCTCGGCGGCTTCCTCGCTTCCGCGATAGTTTATAACGATGTCGTAGCCCGCCTTCGCGAGGGTCAGCGCTATCTGCCTGCCTATCCCTTTCGCGGCTCCCGTAATTAATGCGCACCCTTTATCAAGCATCTCTCTCCTCCAAAAATTTGTTCAATGTAGATTCGTCGTTTATTTCGTATACCTTAGCGTTTTTATCTATCTTCCTTAAAAATCCCGCAATGCTCTTGCCGCAGCCTATCTCCACAAAAGTATCCACTCCAGCCTCGAGCATAAAGCGCAGCGACTTCTCAAAGAGCACCGGCGAAACGACCTGCTTAATCATGGCCTCTTTAATCTCGCCGTCCTCGAGCACTCCGCCCGTAAGGGTGAACACTACCGAAAGCTCCTGATTGCCGAATTCCACATCCTCAAAAATCTTCTTAAGTTCCTCGGAGGCATGCGACATATACGGGGTATGAAAGGGCCCGGACACCTTAAGTTCTATGGCTCTCTTAACGCCTTTTTCCGCCAGCAACTCCTCCGCCTTATTTACGGCATCCCTCTGTCCGCTTATAACTATCTGACCGGGGCAATTGAGATTGGCCATGTAGACCTTGCCTTCCTGCTGCCCTGCGTCTGCGGATTCGCATGCGCCACTCGCAAACCCTGCGTTTACGGCCTCGCACACAGCGCTCACAAGCTCTTCTTCGGCACCGATGATGGCCGACATCTTCGTGTCCACACCCTCGCTGCTCTTTTCCATGGCAAGTCCCCTCTTGCGGACGATTTTAACTGCATCCAGCTTATCGAGAACCCCCGCTGCGCAGAGCGCGGAGTATTCTCCCAAACTGAGCCCCGCCGCGTAATCGGGAAAGATACCTTTTTCTTTGAGCAGCATCGTCACCGCATTTTGAAAAGCCACCATTAAAGGCTGGGTGTTGGAAGTTGCGGATACGGTCGCCATATCGCCCTCAAAAGCGAGGTTCAAAAAATCCATATCCGGCTCCCCATCCGCTTTGCCATCCAATTCTCCGGCCAGCGCGTCGTAGTATTCTTTTACTTCGGGGAACTTCTCGTACAGATCCAGCCCCATCTTTTCCTGCTGGCTGCCCTGACCTGGGTATAAAAATGCTATCATCTATTTCACCAGATTCGCCTTTGCTTCTTCGTATTCTTTAAACAAGCTCTCTAATATCTCCGAAAGCGGCCTTATGCTGTTCACCATACCCGCCACCTGTCCGGCCATCAGCGAGCCCGTCTTTATATCCCCGAGCACCACAGCTCTGTACAGTCCACCCAAAGTGAGCTTCTCCAACTCCTCCAAAGTCGCGCCTTCGCTCTCGAGCTTAAGATACTCCCTGGTCATCTGATTTCTCATTACCCTTACAGGCGCTCCCGTGGATCTTCCGGTAACGATCACATCGCTCGACTTGGCTTTAATTACGGCATTTTTATAGTTTTCGTGTATGGGGCATTCCTCGCTCGCGAGCAGCATCGTCCCCACCTGAACCCCCGAAGCTCCCAGAGCTTCCGCCGCTAGAAGCTGCCTGCCGGTCGCAACACCGCCCGCCGCGATTACGGGGATCTTGACTTCGCTCATCACCTCGGGCATAAGCGTCATCGTGGTCATCTCGCCTATATGCCCCCCCGCCTCGCATCCTTCCGCCACGACGGCATCGGCACCGTATCTTTCGACGCGCCTTGCGAGAGCGCTGCTGGCCACCACCGGTATTACGACGATTCCCGCCTTCTTCCAGGCCTCTATATATTTTGAAGGATTGCCGGCGCCCGTAGTCACCACGGGAATCTCTTCTTCGATAACTACCTTCGCCAATTCGTCCACGTTTGGAGCCATCAGCATTATATTCACCGCAAAAGGCTTGTCCGTGCGGCTTCTGGCTATCTTTATCTGCTCTCTGAGCATCTCCCTTTCGAGTCCGCCCGAGGCGATTACTCCCAGGGCTCCCGCGTTCGATACATCGGCGGCGAATCCGCCCGTAGCTATCCTCGCCATGCCGCCTTGAATCACAGGATATTTGGTCTTTAAGAGTTCATTTATATTCATGCCCATAAATCAATATCTCCTTCTTTGCAAATCTCTGTTTGCGTCAAGCTATAAATTGACAATATTTTCACAACTCATAAGTTAAGCCAAAAATTTTCTTAAGCTTAATATGCCCTTACCACTCCAAATAAACGGCTTGCCAGGTGAGGCCCCCTCCGAAGCCGGCCATTATCATTTTTTGTCCTCTCTTCAATTTGCCGGCCCTGTTCAGCTCGTCCAAAAGAAGAGGTATGCTCGCCGAAGAGGTATTGCCGTACTTATTCATATTCATGGGGAATCTGTCCGGACTCACGCCGAACTTCCTCGCCGTGCCTTCCAATATCCTCTTATTCGCCTGATGCAGAATGTACCAGTCTATTTCATCATAGCTATTGCCGCTGCGCTCGAGCAGATTATTCATGCTCGCATTCATCACTTCCAGCGCGAATCTGAATACTGCGGCTCCGTCCATGGTCAAATATTCCACATCGCCCGTCATAGGAAGCAGTTTAGATGCCAGCACCTCGCTGTAGCGCGAACCGCCCTCAAAATAGCTCTCCTTGTCGTTCTTTTCTATCAGGACGGCTCCCGCCCCGTCTCCGAATAATATAACGGTGGACCTGTCAGTCTTGTCCGACATCTTCGACAGCACTTCCACGCCGACGACGAGCGCTAACTCTCCTTCTTTGAGCAGAGCATCCGCCATCCGCAGCGCCGCCACGAAGCCCGCGCAGGCCATACCTATATCGCAGGCATAGATATCTTCAGACAATCCCAGAGCACCCTGCAATATGCAGGCGTTTATCGGAACCGTGGAGGTCGATGTGGTAGTCGCGACGAGTACCACCTTAATTCTCGCTTTTTCCTCATCCGTAAGCTCCAGCTTTTCCGCCGCTTTAACCGACATCGTCTCCGTGCCTTCGTCCTTCGATATATACCTTGTCTCTATGCCCGTGCGCTGCCTTATCCATTCATCGCTCGTATCCAGATAACTCACGTAGTATGAGTTGTCTATAGGTTCGCCCGGCACATACGATGAAGTTTTTAAAATCTTTATTCCCATTGCTTATACACCGTAGCTTCTGAACTTTTCGAATCTTCTCTCCACAAGATCCGAGCTCGCCAGATGTTTGCTCATATTTCTGTTTATCGCTCTTTTTAAATCTGCAAATGTCTTCTCGAAATTTTTAAAACTGTAATCTTCCTGTTCATCTATAATCTCATCGCAGACGCCCGCTTTTTTCAGATCCTGCGCCGTAAGTTTCATCGTCTCCGTGGCTTTTTCGATCATATCCATATTCTTGAACAGTATGGAGCAAAAGCCCTCCGGCGAAAGTATGGAATATACGCTGTTTTCCAGCATTATGAGGGTGTCGCTCACCGCAAGAGCGAGCGCCCCGCCGCTGCCGCCCTCTCCCGTAATTACGGAAATTATCGGCACATTAAGAAAACCCGATTCCTGTATAATCTGAGCTATGGCCATGGCCTGACCGTTCTTTTCCGCGTCTATTCCGGGATAGGCGCCCGGCGTATCTATGAATGTAATTACCGGCCTTCCGAACTTCTCGGCTTGCTTCATAAGCCTTAAGGCTTTCCTGTAGCCTTCCGGCTTTGCCATGCCGAAGTTGAATTCCAGACTTTTCTCTGTATTCTTGCCCTTGTTAATGGCTATAAAGGTTACGGGAAGGGAATTGAAATAGCCGATTCCCCCCATTACCGCCTTATCTTCGCCGCCGCATCTGTCGCCATGAAAAAATATAGGGTCTTTAATCAGCTCTTCTATAAATTGTTTGGGCTTCGGTCTTTCTATGGACCTGGCGAGCTTTACCTTTTCGTAGGCCGAAATACTCATGCGATTCTCCCTGCGTGGAGTTTTAATATTCTCCCCAGATAATCTTTCATATCTTTTCTGCTTACCACATCATCCAAAAATCCGTTTTCCAGCAGATATTCGGAGCTCTGAAATCCTGTGGGCAATTCCTGTCTTACCGTCTGTTGAATTACCCTGGGACCCGCAAAACCGATTAAAGCTGCGGGTTCCGCTATAATTATGTCTCCCAAGGAAGCAAAGCTCGCACTCACGCCCCCCGTGGTCGGATTGGTGAGCACGCTCACATAGAGCAGGCCCAAATCCGAATGCTTTCTTACGGCGAGCGCCGTCTTGGCCATCTGCATAAGAGAAT
>JAAZLU010000039.1 GCA_012799165.1 Clostridiales bacterium | reverse complement strand
TAGCGAAAAGCCGCCTCAAAAGGGAAGCATATCCATCATCCCCACAGTAAACAGGAGCGCCATGCGCTGCCTAACACGCCGCAACCCCTTCGACGAGAAAGACCTCAACAGGGTTTTCCCGGGAGATGAGGAAGGCAGCTTCGCGGAAAGGCTGGCGGATGCGGTATACAAGGCGACAGAGGATGCGGATATGATCGTCGACCTTCACTGTTGCGGCCAGCACGGCACGCCCTATATACTTTCAATATATGATGAATCAAAAAAAGTGCAGGATTTCGTAAGCAAAATAGGCATGCCGATAGCGCTGCAGTCCGAAGGAACGGAGAAACAGCTGTTCACGGAATCTACCCGAAGGAGAAACCAGGCGACCTGCATAATAGAACTTCCCTCCGGAAGATCCCCCGGCGTCGTGAACTTAGAAGTTGCGGAACTTTGCTATGAGGGACTGCTCGACTTGTTGAAAAGAGAAGGATTTGAGGACGGTCCCTGCAGTTTAATCCGCCCGAAATTCTACGGAAAACTTCTGAATATAGATTGTCCAAAAGGCGGCCTTTGGATGCCCTCGGCCTGCAAGGGCACAACTTTACGCGAAGGAGAACTCATTGGCAAACTGGACGGCAGTCCCGTAAGTATGCCTGAGGACGGCTTCCTCATGAGCGTACGGCCCTGCTCTTATGTAATGAGCGACGATCTTTGGGCTGCGGTCTATATAGTCGAAAAGAAGGAAGTGTAAGAAAACTCATCTTTTATAAGCTTCACTGCGATGTCCTACACTTAAAGCCAGTATGATGAGTCTGCTGTCCTCTATAAAGCAAATCAGGCGATAATCGCCGATGCGATACCGCCACTGCCCTTTTCTATTTGCACTCAGGGCCTTTCCCTGCGCTCTCGGATCTTCGCATCCCGAAAGATTTTTGTCGATCCAAGCTTTAATCATCAACCTTGTATAGCGGTCGAGCTTTTTAAACTCCCTTTCAAATCTCGGAGTTACTTCGACTGAATACTTCATTCCTCAAGCTCTTTCCAAAGCTCCTCAATTGGGCGGCTTTGTTTCCCGCTGTCTTCGTACTCTTTGTATGCGGCTTCACAGACCGCAACATCGTATTCGTCTTCGATTTTCTCGAACAATGCTCTTTTAAAAGCCTCCGCCAAGGTATACGAATTGAGCTTTGCGTAGCTTTCCGCCAAAGCTCGTTCTTCTTCCGTCAATCTGATTGAAAAAGCCATATTATCACCTTCGCCTTTCGTAGTACATTGTACTATAAGGGAGTGATACTTGTCTATAATTTCCTAAAAACTTCGATGCCAATAGTGCCTTTTTACATGAATAACAGTAGACTCAGAGCCATCACAGCCATTCCCGCCATCATTCCGTATATGGACAGGTGATGTTCACCGTATTCCCTTGCGCTGGGAAGCAGACTATCCAAACTTATATACACCATTATCCCCGCAACCGAAGCGAATATGAAACCGAAGACCGTATCGTTGAAAAACCTGTGCAGTAAGAGATACCCGATGAGCGCGCCTGCCGGCTCTGAAAGCCCGGACAGTAAAGAAAGCCTGAAAGCTTTGCGTCGGCTTCCCGTAGCGTAAAACACGGGGACGGCGACAGCTATTCCCTCCGGCACATTATGTATCGCTATCGCCAAGGCTATAGGAATGCCGAGCTTGGGATTGTGCAGTGCAGCCGTAAATGTGGCCAGGCCTTCAGGGAAGTTATGTATAGCTATTGCGAGAGCCGTGACAAAACCCATGCGCATAAGATTCGCCTTATGATACTCGCTCTCTCCGTCCATCTCTTCGACGGTGTGAACCTCGTGAGGATTTTCCGCTTCAGGTATGAACTTATCTATGAGGGCTATCAAAAGCATACCGAAGAAAAATCCTCCGACTGTCGCCCAGCTTCCTCCCTTCTCTCCCATAGCCTGAACCAAGGCTTCCTGCGCCTTCGGGAATATATCTACGAAGGATATGTATATCATGACCCCCGCGGAAAACCCCAAGGAAAGCGACAAAAACTTGGTATTCGTACGGCTCGTAAGTATTGCCAGAGCTCCACCTATACCCGTTGCCAGCCCCGCGAATAATGTAAGTGAAAATGCAAATATGACCGTTGAAGTATCCATAATAAGATCTCTTCTCCTAATAAAATTATAGTTAGATTTGTCTAACTAAATTATAGATAATACTTCAAAATAAAGCAATGAACGCGAGCTCAAAAATACCTCAAAATTCCAAAATCACTTTTGCCAGGCTAAAGCCGTCCAAATTACACACTTTATGAGCTTGCCAAATCAACGAATGCCAAAGGATTTTACATGAACAGCAGCAGACTGGCAGCCATGACCACCATACCTGCAATCAGGCCATACATGGATTGATGATGCTCTCCGTATTCCCTCGAGCAGGGAAGCAAGCTGTCGAAGCTTATGTAAATCATTATCCCTGCAACCGAAGCGAAAATAAAGCCGAAGAGCGCATCGCTGTAAAAGCTGCGCAGCAGTAGGTATCCGACCAGAGCACCTAGCGGTTCGGACAATCCAGATATTAAAGAATATTTGAAAGCTTTGCGACGGCTTCCCGTGGCGTAGAACACCGGAACGGAAACAGCTATACCTTCGGGTATATTATGCAATGCTATGGCAATCGCTATGGGAATCCCAAGTTTAGGATCGTACAGAGATGCCGTAAATGTGGTAATACCTTCGGGAAAGTTGTGTATGGCTATCGCAAGAGCCGTAACGATGCCTATGCGCATGAGCTTCGCCTTGTGAACCTCGCTCTTGCCATCCATCTCTTCGACGGTATGAACCTCGTGAGGGTTTTCCGTTTCCGGAATAAATTTGTCTATCAGTGCTATTAAAAGCATGCCGAAGAAAAAGCCCCCGACCGTCGCCCAGCTTCCCAACTTCTCTCCCAAAGCCGCAGTAAGCGCTTCCTGCGCTTCCGGGAATATATCGACAAACGATATATATATCATTACCCCTGCGGAAAACCCCATAGAGACCGTCAAAAATTTGGTGTTTGTGCGATTAGTAAGCAGGGCGAGTGCGCCGCCTATACCCGTTGCAAGCCCGGCAAACAAGGTAAGCGAGAATGCAAATAAAACAGCTGATGTATCCATATAAAAATCTTTACTCCTAATAGAATGTGCCAAGTTATTATAAACCAGGACTGCGAATGGAACAATACAATGGCCTTAAACATTTAAAATGTTTAAGGCCATCTTTCTGGTCCGAGTGAGAGGACTTGAACCTCCGGCCTCTTGACCCCCAGTCAAGCACGCTACCAAGCTGCGCTACACCCGGCCGATAAATTGTGAGCCACCTGAAAAAATGTGGAGCGGAAGACGAGATTCGAACTCGCGACCCTCGCCTTGGCAAGGCGATGCTCTACCACTGAGC
>JAAZLU010000038.1 GCA_012799165.1 Clostridiales bacterium | reverse complement strand
CCGGGATAATCAGGGCATACTCCAGCCTTCTTGAGTAGATGTCGTCGAGAAGAGAATCCTTATCCTCCCGGGATGCCGTGACAATCGTTGCCCGTTCGCCTAGGTACTTCGCAAGAGCCCTGCTGAGCGGGCTATTATCGTGGTCGAATATCGCTATCTTCGCATTGTAAATCGGAAGAGAAGATCCGCCGATATCGGATTTAAAACTGGAGGACATCATCAGGAATATGAGCAGGAAGATTCCTATGTACATGAGTATTCCGCCGCGTTGACTCCTAAGTATTTTGAAAAACAGATTAAAGACTCGCATAAGATGTCCTCCTGAGTGAAAATACCGTAATCAAAAGCATCGCGAGCGCAAACAGCAATATACGAATCAGGCAGGGGTAGAACATGTCCAAATTCTCAACATTCAGGAAGTACAATGCATTGGAGGTGTTGCCTATAGGATTTATCGCATGTATCCAGGGAGCTTTTTCAGCGATGAGATTTCTAATGCTGTCCTGCATCATTCCGGAAGTAAATCCGAAGAAGAGGGGAACGGAAATTCCTATCGCCATCAGAGCCCCTCTGCTTTTTCCGAACAGTGAGCCCACCGCAGTGCCCAAAAAGAGGGCGGCAAGGGTGGTCGTAAGCATCGTAAGCGCGCTGAGCGCGAGGTTTTCTTCAAGCCCGGCGCCCGCCATTACCGCAACGGCGAAGAATGCGAGGCAGAGCAGGCAGTGTATGAGGAGTACGGGAAGAAATCCCGAAATGAATCTCTTTCTTTTACTGACGGGTGATACCTCGTTTCTGAGTGCTACGCTTGAGTAGGGTGCCATTAGTTTTGCGACGACATTCGCCCCCGACACTACGGGAAAGAAGGCTATGTATCCTATCATGGCATAATAGTAAACATTGCTCGGGTTGAGGCTTTTGCTCCTCGCCTGCTCGTTCATAGTATATGCGCCCGAGATGTCGATGGAAGATGTGATGCGTTCTACATCCTCGGGACTGATCTTTCCGCTGATAACTCTGTCCATTATTAGGCTTGAGTTCAGATAATTCTGTTCATATGCATTCAGTATGCGATCCAAAATCATCGATTTATCGAATCCGGCGTTTTTATCCATGGCTTCGAAATGCAATTCTCCGGCATCAACATATACAGTTGCGAAGGTCTTTCCTTGCTTGAGCCACTCGGAAGCGGTGGCTTTATCGGTCTTCTTATATAAGAGCAGGGGTTTTTCCTTCGAAGCGTCGTCCTTCGGCTCCGATTCCCAATCTGCGGCTTCCTCGGCGGGAATGCTCTCGAGAAAGATGTCAAAATTGAAGTAGTTGTGGAGACCCGTTTCGTCCGCGGCGTAATTCGTTTCGTCCACTATCGCAATATTGACGACGGGAAGTTCGAGATTGTCCGTACCCAGACTGTGCATGGCCATCAGAAAAATTGCCATATACGCAAAGGGGAATATAAGGTTCCAGATAAAGTTGTCCCTTGCGCGGAAATATGCTCTGAAATTGTGTCTTATCGCATTAAGCATGATCCCTGAGCTCCTTCCCGGTGATCTCCAAAAAGACGTCGTTAAGAGTCGGTTTTCTGGAGTTTATCTCGGATGGAGAGATTTCGAATTTTTCGAACAGCTTCAATAGTTTTATAAGATAGCTGTCTCCGGATTTTACGCGCAGTTTGAGCCTGTTATCGGAATACTCAGAGCTGATGACCGCATCGTCCGCAGTGAGCATCT
>JAAZLU010000037.1 GCA_012799165.1 Clostridiales bacterium | reverse complement strand
ATATATTTATTACGCAAATTTATCAATAAAAGACTCTTCTATCACCTTGAAGAACGGTGAGTTTTAGAGAATCGCAATATTCGAGTATCAGCAATGCGTATTTTCGGGAAGTGCCTAGCTTATCGCGAAGTTCCGCAAGGGTTATAAAGCCCTCCCTCTCAATCTTAGTCCTGATTTGCGCCACGATTTTCTCCAACACTTCGCTGTGCATGTAATAAGCTCCGGAAAGACGCGTGAGCCGCCCTTCCGCGCACATGGCGTCGATAAGTTTTTTACACTCTGCTTTATCCTTACGTCCTGCCAAGAGTTCCTCTAAATCGGGACTCTCGTGTGCTGCTGACTTATAAAGGGCAGCAAGCTCGTCCATGAGCCTGCGCTGAGCCTCGGTAAACTCCACCTTGTAGCCAGCCTTTGCAACAGATGAGGAGTCAGCATCGAGCTCTCCTGCCCCGACAAGATATCCGACCAGCCCTTCCAAGGCTTTCGCATCCTTTGTGCGCAATTTTGTCAGAAGTTTGCTTCTGAATTCTTCCCTCGGCATGCGCGACAGCAAGGGATTTTTGTCGTAGTATCCCTTCAGAATCTCAAAAGCTACACCCTCGACTATATTTACATAATCAATATGTATGTAAACCTCACTGTCCAGTCTTACCGCCCTCTTCTTCTCCGCCAGCCCCTGAAGCATTTCACTGGTCTCTTCAATTGAAATTCCAAGGCGCAGGCTTAAATCGGAAATATCGGGAAACTCGCGCGCTTCGTCGCGCATCGTCTGCTCAAGCCTCTGTAGAACACTTCCCGATTCGCGCAGTCTAAGCGCCGCGAGGACCGCTTCATCCTTACGCTTGTGCTTTACAGGTCTCGCATTCAGGATTCTTCCTCCTCCTACGGTCTCGACGGGAGAAAAATAACGAAGCACGAAGAGGTCGCCGCTTCTTACAGCTATAGGCTCCGCGGTCATAAGCTGCGCGTATCCGCTCTCACCCGGGTTCAGCGCCTTTCCCTCCAGCAGCACTACCCTACAGAGAGTCTCCGCAGCGCTGTAATGCAAGTGGAGCCTGCTGCCGTCCTCTATAACTCGCTGCGAATCCTTTAGGTTAATAATTTTTACATCTATCAAATCCGTGACGCTGACGCTGCCTTCAGCCGCAATCACATTACCTCTCTCTATCTGGTCTTTATCGATATTGCTCAGATTTACCGCGGTTCGCTGCCCGGCATATGCGCGCTCGACGCTCTTGCCGTGCACCTCTATGCTGCGAACTTTAGCCTTAAGACCCTGAGGATATATGACTACCTCAGTTCCGCTCTCGAGCATCCCACTCGTAAGAGTACCGGTGATGACGGTTCCGAAACCCTGCATGGTGAATACTCTGTCGATGGGAATCCTCAGGAATGCGGGGTCGTTGTTCTTGTCGCCGGCCTGCAACGCGAACTCGTATACGAGCTCTCTGAGCTCTGCCATTCCTTCCCCTGTGAGCGCGGAAACCCTCATGCACGGGGAATTCTCAAGAAAAGTCCCTGCAATGGCCTCCCTAATATCGCTCTCGACAAGCTGCAGCCACTCTTCATCCGCAAGGTCGGACTTAGTGATGACTATAATGCCCTGCTTTATGTCGAGGAGGCTCATAATATCGAGATGTTCTACAGTCTGGGGCATAACGCCTTCGTCCGCCGCCACAACCAGAAGCACTATGTCTATACCGCCTATTCCGGCGAGCATGTTTCTAATAAACTTCTCATGTCCGGGCACGTCAATAATGCCTATCGTGGTGCCATCGGGGGCGCTCATATAGGCAAAGCCCAGATCGATAGTGATCCCTCTCTTTTTTTCTTCCTTTAGCCGGTCCGTATCTATTCCGCTCAGAGACTTTATGAGCCAAGTCTTTCCATGGTCGACATGGCCGGCCGTTCCTATGATTATATGTTTCATAATTCAAAAATGGCGGGAGCATGTGAGAATCGAACTCACCTAGCAGGTTCCTAACCTGCATCAACGGTTTTGAAGACCGCGGGGCACACCGGCACCCATATGCTCCCGAATCGAAAATAGGACATCCCGATTATTCTAAATTCAGGACGCGAATATGTCAACGAGTGCCAGCCTTATTTCGACGAGCTCTTCTTCCGAAACGGTTCGCATATCCACGAGCACTTTGCCCTCGTGGATTCTTACAATTATCGGAAGAGCCCTGAGTCTAAGTCTTTCCGCCAGCTCGTCCGAGCTGAATCGCGAAGTTTCTATAGTCACGCAGCTGCTGGGAATATCCAGCATCGGCGCTGAACCTCCCCCTATTCTGGCTACGCTATCCGCAGCGCTGAATTCAGCCTCCATCCCTAGTGAGTTGAGTAGCGCGGCAAAGTTCTCAGCCATGCGCGTAAGCTCCTCCCGAGGCCTCGTAACCATCGATAGAACAGGAATCTGAGCAGCGGCTCTCTTAGGGTCTCTATAGATGCGCATGGTCTCCTCGAGTGCGGCCAGAGTCATCTTGTCCACTCGAACCACCCTCGCTAACTGGTGATTTTTCATCAGATCTAT
>JAAZLU010000036.1 GCA_012799165.1 Clostridiales bacterium | reverse complement strand
AGTCCGTGAATCGAAAAGACTATAAGCTTTATTATAATCAGGGGAAGTACGTTCGCTATAAGAACTTCCAGATACGAAGTAAATTGACTGCTCTCAAGATTGAATTCAAAACGCAGCAGTAACGACAACACGAAGGATACGCATACCAGCACGGCGTCCATCAGAAGCAGCAATGCAATTTTAAGCTTGGATTTCACTGTCCGAACAAGTCCTTTATTAAGCTGAGCTCCGAAAACTTGGCGATCTTAAGCAAGAGTAGATAGAGCAGGACCGCCAGCGCAAGCGCCGCGAGCATCGACGGCATTTGCGAGCATATAATTGTATCATTTAAGAGCCGGAAGCACAAATAGGATATTCCCACCGAGATTGCGGAGAAGATGAAGACCTGCAGGAGCTTCCTCTTCGAGCTCAGCAGCTCTATATCCGGGTGCTTGCGCCTAAAACTGTACCAGAGCAGGGCGGCATTCAGTGCCTGAGCAATGGAAGTAGCCAGCGCCAGGCCGCTGTGCTGCATATAGCGCACGAGTATCAGATTTAATACGATGTTTACCGCGACCGCGACCACCGAGCATCCGACGGCCGTCTTCGTGTCGTGCATGGAGTAGAAGACCTTGGTAATCAGCTGATTGAAGGTTATAAAGCTCAGTCCTATTGCATAGTAGAAGAAAGCCGAAGATGTAAGATCTGTCGCCGCGGCATCGAAGGCACCGTGCTCGTAGATGAGCTGTATTACCGGCCTCGCATAGAGCATCGCGCCCATGGAAAAGGGTATGGATATGAGCGCGAGTATATTGATTCCCCGCTCCGCAAGCTCCCCCACGCGCTCCCTATCTCCCGCCGCGAAGGCCTTATTGAGTTTCGGATAAACTATGATTACAAGTATACTAACCGTGAGCATAACGATGGAATTTATAATCGTATTGCCGTAGTTGAGCGCCGAGACGCTTCCGCTGCGCAGATCCGATGCCAGCGCCCTGTCCACGAAGGTATTTATCTGATTTACGCTGCCTCCAATAAATATGGGAAGGGCCAGTGTAACCGCTTCCTTTACTGCAGCATCGAACTTGAAATCCGCGCTGTATCTATAGCCTCTGCGCCTCGCTGTCCAAAGGCAGCCCAGACCTCGTGCCACCCAGCCTACCAGGGTACCGAGAATCAGCAGATGATAATCCGTCTTCGCCGCTATCACAACGAAAGCTATGACCGATATATTCTGCAGATATCCGAAGATTATCTGCGGGAAGAAAATTTCCTTGTACTGCAAAAAGGCCTCGAATATATAGACGAGCACATTAAAGATTGCCATTGCGAAGGCGGGTCGCAGGTACCATGCGGTAAGAGCTGCGGTCGGCTCATCGTAGCCGCGCGCGAATACGGATACCAGATGTCTTGCAAAAATCGCGCCCAGGACAGCCGCAGCGACACTGATTATCAGCATAGCGTTGAGGAGCCTGCTCGTAAAGAGATTTCCCTCGCGCAGACCTTCGCTCTCCGTAATCCTCGAAAATATCGGCATATAGGAAATCGCCGCGGCGGAGATTAGTCCGGCGAGAAGGATATTCGGAATGGACTGCGCCATAACATAAGCGTCCGTAACGGTCCCCGCGCCGAAGAAATTGGCGAGGACGAGCTCGCGCACGAAGGCCAGAAGCTTCGTGCCCAAGGTGAGAATCGCTATGCCGACGGCGAGCTGTGCAGTTGTAAGTTTAAATTTCTCTATGCGCATATATATTATGCCCGGGCTTTATAATTCCGAGCCGGTTTATCTGCCTATATTTTTGGAGAACCGGAGAGCTTTCTTAACCTATGCCTCTTTCTGCTTGGGCCAGTTTTCCCTGTTGTTGATCGCCAGTCCTGTTCCGAGCATCGTATAGAACATCGGCATGGTGTTTACCGAACCGTCATTGAAGAGCGCGGTCGTCAAAAAGCCCAATATGCCGAGGAAAATTCCGCCGTTTACGAAGTCCGAGAAGTCCTCGAAGCCGCGTTTCCAGAAGTATTTAACGGCTCCTACGATGTAGAAGAATACCATAACGAGCCATGCGATGAGCGAGATTAGACCCGTCTGAACCCAGTACTGCATGTACAGATTGTGCGCCTTATCCGTTATGAGGCCTAAATCTGCCCTAGTGCTGTAGAGCGTAGCATAGTCGTTCTGAGGAAAAACGAACATATAAGTGTCCGCGCCCGAGCCCAGGAATATCCTATCCTTGAGCATAGGTATAGTAGTCGCCCATATGCGGCCCCGCGAGGATCCGAAATCGTAATGGCCTTCGAAACCTATATGAGGCACATTCCTAAGCGTCACTTCGTAGCCGTGCCTGTTCGTATAATAGAAAGTCCCCTCGCGGAATATAAAGCGCCAATTTGTTTTTTGAGTAACTAGGATTATGTAATATACATCGAGCGCTCCCCTATGTTCCACCCTAACATAATCGTGAAAGCGCTCATCCGCTATAGCATAAACCCCCTCTTTATCGGTGTACATTAGCGGCAGAGGCGTCCCCTCATCGTCCGTAATCAGAAATTGTTTGTTCTCCTCGTCCCTTATAACCTGCAGGAGATTTCCATCGACAGAAAAGCCTACGCGTCCTTCTCCCGTCTCTATATAGTCTATGATCGCAAATACGGAGCCGGGAGCATTTTCGTAATCCGTCTTAATATCTTCCCCCTGAGCGTAAATTTTAAAGCTGCGGGAGATTGCAGAGCCCAGCTCGCTGAATTTGGATTTAACCTCGGGAAGCCACCTATCGGAAAGCACCCCCATTACCGCGCCTGCGACAATCAGGATGCAAAGAATCGGAACTATCCACTTAAAAATCCTCTTGTTTAAAAGTACCAGAGCTGCGATAGCCATAATAAGCAGCCCGAAAAATCCGCTGGCGGAATTGGCAGCGAAGAAATTGTAAACGAGCAGACCGAAGAATGCGAGTAGCGAAAAGCTCAAGACCTTAATTGCCGGCTTTTTCGATTGGTAAAGCCGTATAAAAAGCATGGCCACAAGCGGTAAAATCAGGCATAGATAGAAGGGTACGTAGTTGACATTGTATACGCTCTGATAAACTTCCCCCCTGGTAAATATGTGAACATCGGGGCTCTTGCCCTCGGCAGCCATAGCCTCTAATCTTTGCCATGCCGTGCTGCCGTCCTCGTATACCACATTGGGTGTAATGAACTTCTCCCATGTAAGAGTAGTAAAGAGATCGCGCCCCATCGCCTGGCTAAGCCCGACAATGCCTAAAAGCAGCGCGGCGGCCAGCGCCGTAAACACGATAATTCCCACCCGCCTGTGGCTGTTCACAATGTGGTATAGGAAAAACATCACCACTATGTAAGAAATTAATACGAAGATTCCTTCGTAATGCTGATAGGCTCCCTTAAAGGCAAAATACCTGTAATCCGAAAACAGGGATGAAAGCAAGGCAAGAACAAGATATACGGCTGCAGGTATATAAAGATATTTACTCTTAATTTGAATCTTCTTGGTCGCGAGTTTTGCGCCGAGAACAGCCGCCGCTGCAAGCCCCGCAATTACGACCATCAGGGCCTTATAGTAAGAGTATATGTCCGTTATAAGCGTGTTGTCGGAATAAGGAATCCAGTATATGTCGCTCAACGGCATCTTATCCAATTTTGTGCGCAGAGCGAGTATCGAAAGGCAGAATATTATAGCGGGCAACATCGCCAATATATCCCTGCCAAATGAAGTGTTTTTCTTAAGATTGTTCTCCATAACATCATCCCTCCAAGACAGCCTAGATTATACTGCAAGCAAACCCGCTGCGTCAAACTTTGAATATCCACTAAAAACAGGAACCGGCGAATGCCGGTTCCTGAGTTTTTTGGATTAGTCTATCCGATTATGAATTCCCGATTATTTCTCGAGAACCATAATCTCGTAGACACCGTCGTTAGCCGCATCGTAGAGCTTGACTGTGCCGGCCTCCAGCTTATCGAGATCGGCAGTGGTGCCAACCTTCCAGCCGGTGCCGTCATTCTTGCCTACGTATACGACTACATCTGCCGCCATCGTGTAGACATTGCCTCCCCAGATGAAGAAGTTTCCATCGACGGAGGAAGCTGCAGCAGTGGTCATATTAAAGGCAAACTTCTCTCCAAACGCATTGCTTCCAGTGAACTTGCCGTTCTTGACGACCAGTTCAACGAGAACCTTATCCATCTCAAGATCAAGGGTTCCGTAGTCTACCTCGGAAGGATAGCTGACTTCCTTGCCGTCCGCAAGTGCATAGACGGTGGACTTGCCGCCGGCGAGCCTATCGTAGTCGAGAACCTTGCCGTAAGTCTTGGTGACTTCAACGAGGCCGTCGGACTCAAAGAGCAAGACTTCGATGTTCGTCGCGGTCGCAGCCTTGAAATAGTAACGGCTGTCGTCTTCACCCTTCTTCTCGAGGATGTCGGCTCTCTTAACAATCGTATAGGTCTTCGCATCATCCCAAACAGCACCCGTAGCCTTAAAGGTTACGATAAAGGTCTTGTCGCTGACAATCTTGCCTTTGAACAAGCCGGCAGCGGTAACGGTTTCAGCAGCGCCAATAGCTCCGGAGTCTGTCATTCCGGGACCTGCGGGTGCAGCTGCCGTCAGAAGCTGAATGTCGGTGAGTTTACCGTCTTCGTTGAGCTTATATACGACGGGGGTCGGAGCAGCAGCCTTATGCGGGAATACATACGGTACAACTCCTCCTCCATCAAAGCCGATTCCATCCATCTGCGCCTTGGTTGCGCTGAAGGTCTTTGTGGTTCCGTCTGCGAGGAGCAGCTTTACGCTTCTCTTATCGGTATCTATCCCCTCGGGATCGGGAGGATTAGCAACTAATAGGACCATAGCGTAGTTGGTTACAACCTCTTCCTTATCGATTACGCCATCGTAGATATCTCCGGCGTAGTCGAGGCGGAAGGTACCCTTGGTTCCGGGATCCTGAGCCTTCTTGCCGTCTGCTGTAGCATTGACTGCAAACTCATAGTCCACGCCTCCAATGGTAGCAACACTCTTGTCGCTGCTGACCTTGGTTACTTCGCCTGTTACGGTCTCGGTTCCAATCTCGATTCTCGTGATGAATCCGGCGGCATCGGTGTAGACGTATGCAACCTGACCTACCGCGATAGCATCGAGGCTATTTACGCCCAGGAGAGCAAACTGGCTTGCATCGATTGCATCGTTGTCGTCCACGGGGAATTTCTCGCCGAAGAACTTCGGAGTCTTCGCCTTAATCTCGTCGAGATTCTTAGCGGCGACAACACCGTGCGCAGCGCCGAGAGCCCAAGTGCTCGCGGAGTAGATATCCTTTACATAGTTGCCGCTGACCTTTACAGCCCAAGTGCGAGTAAGACCATCGAGCGTGTTCAGCTTGACTTGTGCTACATAAGCACCGTTATTGAAGGTCTCAACATCCTTCGCAGGAGCCGTTGTAGCATTGATGCCGGGATCGAGCTTGTATTTGCCGAGCGTGGCCTTTCCAATGTCGAGCTTCCCAACTACGAATTCGGACGCAACTTCGTTGATGGCAATAATCTTGCCGTCCTTCGCAGTAGCGGTTACATAAGCACCGAGATAGTCCTTCATATTGATAAAGGCATCTTCGTTACCCTTCACTACGAACGGATCTCCAGCTTTTGCACCAAGCACCGCCGGCTTATAAGGAGCCGCACCGTTTCTGCCGGCAAATGTATCCGCCGGTACGGCCGGAACAAACTCGCCGTCCTTATTTGTCTTGCCGATGTAGCAATCCAGCGCATCGTACAGGAAGCAAACGATATCGCCCCTGTCCGCACCGACGTCTCCGGTCTTCTTGCAGGTGTCGAGGAGTCCGAGTCCGCGAGCCTTATTTACATAAGCTCCGGGCCAGCTTCCCACGAGCGACTCTGGAGTATAACCGAGAGCGTTGACGATCATTGCGAGTGCCTCGTTATAGGACACGGTTCTGTCGGGCTTGAATGTGCCGTCGGGATATCCGTTTATGATGTTCAGGGACGAGGCATAGGAAATATAGCCGGAAGCCCAGTGCTCATAAGGTACATCCGAGAAACGTGTCAGTGCTTTGCCCTGTACAGGCAGACCGAGGGCGTTTATAATAAGCGCCGCCATCTCTGCTCTGGTAACAGCCTGACCAGGCTTGAATTTGCCATCGGGATATCCGGCAACAATATCAAGCCCGGTGAGGACATTTACGGCTTCGCTGAACTCGTCGGTAGCCTTTACGTCTGCAAAATCAGCCGCAAATACCATCGAGAAGCTGCCGAGGATCAAAGCAAGAACGAGTGCGAAAGATAATACTTTCTTCATTCTTAATTCCTCCTTAAAAAGAATTTCTACGGGGGAAGATTATTTTCCGTCCACCGCCCTGCCCCCTTCGGGGCGGCTTTCAGGTTGAAGATTTTGCATGCAATGTACATATGTAACCTTCAACTCCTTGAATTATAACAAAGCTTTGAAACCCTGCAAGCAAATTGACGCACTTGTAAAAGAACTGTAATATGCGGCAAAGCCTACCATTGCTACCCTTTTCGGAGTTTTAGAGTTTAAGGAATACAAGTTCTGCCCTATAAACTTAATCGTTTTAGAAATATAAAATTTAAAAATGCATTAATAGTCCTCGATATAACTAGGGAGCCGGCATCTGCCGGCTCCCGAAAGTTTTGAATTAACTTGTTTATTAATTAAGGCTTCTCGTAAACCACTATCTCCGAAACATCGGCTCCACCGGTCGCGTTGTAGAGCTTGACCGTTCCGGCCGTAAGCCCATCGAGATCGGAAAGCGCCCCGACGCTCCAAGTGCCATTGTCGTTAATGTAGACTACGACGTCGCTCGACAATGTGTAGACGATACCGCCTCCCTGATTATCCACGAAGAAGCTTCCTGTCACGGATGATGCCGTGGCCCCCATCGGTAAAGCGATGGTCGCTCCGAATGCATTGCTACCCGTAAATTTTCCGTCTGTGAATTTCAGTTCAACCAATCCCGCCGCCTTGAGAGCTATGAGGTCTGCTTCTGCGACTGGGGCACCGGATTCGTAGGTGAGCTCCATGCCGTTGGCAAGAACATGAACACCAAACCCGCCAATCTGATTATCGTAATCGACAACCTTACCGTAAATCGCGCTGACCGTGGAAAGATCGTCGGAGATGAACAGGAACAGGTCGAGCTTTAACGCATCTGAAGCTTTAACCTGATACTTGCTGCCGTTCTTGGCGGTCTTGCCCAAAATTTCAGCCCTGCTTAAAACCGTGTACTTGCTTGAGTCGGAGGGATCGAAAGCTCCCGTGCCGATATTGATAATGACGGTGTCGTCAGTCACTATCTTACCGCTGTAGAGACCTGCTGAGCTTACCCCCGCGTCGCCCATCGGGCCGACCAGCGCCAAGGCAGTTATCGTGGAAATTTCTCCCTTCGAATTGAGCTGGTATTTTACCGGGTATACGCCTGCGGCGGACTTCTTGGGGAAGGCTGCAGTGAGGCCTGCGAGCGCATCAACCTCCGCAACGTCTGCTTTAAGTGTCTTTACGCTTCCGTCCGCAAGGAACATCCTTACGCTTCTGCCTTCCGTTATGCCATCGGGATCGATAGTTTTACCGACCAGAAGAAGCATACCGTAGTTGTCGGTCGCAGCAGCAACTTCCTCGATGACAGCATCGAAGATATCTCCATAGTAGTCGAGGCGAAATACGCCCTTAGTTCCGGGGCTCTTTGCCAGCAGACCGTTTGCAGTGGCATTGGCTGCCACATTATATATCTTTCCGCCTATTGTAATATCCTTGCCGTCACTGCTGACCTTGGTAACTTCGCCCGTCACAAGCTCAGTTCCGATTTCGACTCTCGCAATAAAGCCGTGTGCATCGACATAGACATATGCGATATGATTTGTCTTGATTTCGGCAAGACTATCTACGCCTGCAAGACTGAACTTGCCCTCATCGATTATATCGTGATCGTCGACGGGGAATTTCACATCGACAAACTTCGGAGTCGCGGCGCTAATCTGGCTGATATGGTTTGCGGTGACTACCACGTGCTTGCCTCCGGCCAAAGTCCACTCACTTTCGGAATAAATTTCCTTTACATAGTTACCGCTGAGTTTTACAGCATAGGTGCGAGCAACTGCCGGTGTAGGAGCGACTGTCGCAACCCATGCACCGTTCTTAAATGTTTCGACAGGATTTGCGAGGACTATGCCTGGGTCGAGCTTGTAATTGCCGAGCTTGCGCTCGAGAGCATCGATCTTACCTGAAACGAATTCTGACATGACTTCGTTGATGACGATGATCTTGCCATCCTTTTCGGTCGCGGTCACATAGGAGCCTACATAATCCTTCATGTTAATTAAAGCATCCTCGTTGCCCTTGACGACGAAGGGGTTACCTGCATTGTAGGCGCTAACGCCGTTTCTTTGCGCAAAGCTTTCCGCAGGTACGAAAGGATTGAAGTTTCCGTTCTTATCGGTCTTCCCAAGAGGGCAATCGAGCGAGTCATACAAGTAGCAGGCAATATCGCCCCTGTTTGCGCCATCGCTTCCTGTCATT
>JAAZLU010000035.1 GCA_012799165.1 Clostridiales bacterium | reverse complement strand
GGTGTCAACTTTGTCAGTGAAATTAAGGAGTGGCTCGTTGCAAGAGGCTATGTCGCCGATACCGATCCGGTAGAAACAGGGGCAGCCATGTGGGGATATAATCTCCCCGAAGGCAGCACCGAGGCTGACTTCTTTGCAGCTATAGTCGAAAGCTGCGGCTACGATCTGTCCGACAGCGGAATCAACTACGAGAGCGCAGGCACCAGCATCTCCGCCTTCATAGCTGCAGAGCTCGGAGATAAGGCCGGCGAGTACGCGGTCGGTGTTCAGACGGGCAATTCCGCTCCGAACATTGCGGGAATCGTCAAGACGGGTGATTACTCCATGACGATTAAGATGGACGAGATTGACGCGACGGCTATCTATCAGCTCGGCGTTTCCATCGCACCGCTCCACTACTACGGAGACAAGGCACAGTTCGACTACAACAAGAATCAGTTCGGATTCCCCAAGGGTGATCTTTCCCTAATCAGATCCAAGACGACCCAGCCGATGGGTGCGGGTCCCTATAAGTTCATCAAGTTCGAAGACGGTGTAATCTACTACGAGGCTAACGAGAGTTACTATCTCGGCGCTCCCAAGACCAAGTATCTCAACTTCCTGGAGTGCACCTCCGACGACGACAAGCTCAATGGCGTTGTCGTAGGAACGATCGATATAACTGACCCGTCCTTCTCTACGGACAATATAACCGCAATACAGAAGACCAATGGCGGCGAATTGATCGGACCCGTAATCACAACGAACACGGTCGACAACCTCGGATACGACTACATCGGAATCAATGCGAAGCTGATGTGCGTAGGCGGAGAGCCCGCATCCGAAGCGTCGAAGAACTTCCGCAAGGCCTTCGGAACCATCTATTCGGTTTACAGGGATCTTGCGATCGACTCTTACTACGGCGACAGAGCTTCTGTCATCAACTATCCGATATCCAACACTTCCTGGGCTGCACCCAGATCCACCGACGCCGGCTACAAGCTTGCCTTCTCCGTTGACGTAAACGGTAAGGACATCTACACTTCCGGCATGACGGCGGAGGATAAGTATGCGGCGGCAAGAGAGGCTGCACTCGGCTATTTCGAAGCTGCAGGATTTACGGTTAAGGACGGCAAGGTCGTGGCGGCCCCCGCGGGCATGGGACTCGAGTACGAAGTCTGGATTCCCGCCGACGGCAGCGGTGACCACCCCTCCTTCATGATACTCACCGAGGCAAGGGATTCTCTCGCCGAGATAGGAATAACTCTCGTGGTAAGAGACCTCACAAACTCCTCCGACCTCTGGACAGGTCTGCAGGCCAACGAAGTGCCCATGTGGTGCGCAGCTTGGGGCGCGACCGTCGATCCGGATATGTATCAGATTTACTTCTCCGGCGACGAGACGAATACACCCGGTGGATCCAACTACATGTACGCCATAAACGATCCCGAGCTCAACCAGTTGATTCTCGATGCGCGCAAGTCCACGGACCAGACTTACAGAAAGTCCATGTACAAGGCCTGCCTCGATATAATCATCGACTGGGCTGTTGAGATTCCCACCTATCAGAGACAGAATGCAGTCATCTTCTCCACGGAGCGTGTAAACATCGATACGATTACACCTGATATAACCACGTTCTATGGCTGGATGGCCGAGATCGAAAATACGGAGCTCAACTAATAATCAGCTCTTAGACTTCGCTTAAGCGAAGATGAACGACTGATTGCGCCGGGCCTGCCCGCGGAAGCTTTCGAGCTTCCGCAGGCAGGCACGGCTGTTTATCCGCATATCCCTTTACACTAAAGTATTAAAGAGATGATCGATAGAGGGGCTTGCGGATGCACAGCCTCGGAGGCGCATCAAAACTATAGAGCGGAGGAGTACAGTGAAAAAATACATTTTGAAAAGAGTATTGCTTGCAATCGTAATACTTTTCTTTGTAACCTTTATCATCTACGCGCTAATGCGCAGCCTGCCCACTTCCTATATAGAGTCAATTGCAAGACAAAAATCCATGCAGCCCGGCTCCAAGAGCTTCGATGAGTGGATGGATCAGCTTATTGTCATGTATAACATGGATAGCGGCATAGTCGTCGGATTCTTTAGATGGTGGGGGCAGATGCTTCAGGGGAACTTCGGAGACAGCTGGCTCTTTACGGTTCCGGTTCTCGAAAAGTTCAGAGAGGTAATCTGGCTCTCGTTTATAATGGGCGCGATTACGATGTTCTTCCAGCTGATTATCGCGGTGCCTCTGGGCATAATCGCTGCGACCAAGCAGTACAGCAGGACTGACTACATAATAAGCGTCCTCGCCCTGGCCGGAATATCGCTTCCCACATTCTTTTTTGCATCGCTTTTAAAGCTCGTATTCTCTGTGAAGCTCGGGTGGTTCGACCTCTTCGGGCTGGTCAGCAGGCATCATGAGCAGCTTTCGGCCATGGGGAAATTTTTGGATAAGGCTCACCACCTCGTGCTCCCTTGCATAACGCTCATAGTTATAAGCATCGGAGGACTGATGAGGTACACGAGGACGAACATGCTGGAAGTTCTTAATTCCGACTATATAAGGACGGCGAGGGCGAAGGGTCTTTCGGAGCGAAAAGTAATCTATCACCATGCATTTAGGAATACACTTATACCTGTAGTCACCATGATAGGAGGTTCTCTGCCGGGGCTCTTTTCGGGAGCGCTCATCACAGAGACTTTGTATTCCATACGCGGAATCGGTTGGCATTCGTACCATGCGATGGTGGGCGGGGATATACCATTCTCCATGTTTTATTTAACCTTTATGGCTGTATTGACCCTGCTCGGCACTCTAATAGCGGACATACTCTATGCAGTCGTTGACCCGCGCGTAAGGATTGCATAGAAAGGAGGCCCAAATGTCAGAGAATAAAGATAAGATTCAGGAGCTCCGCGAGGACGATATTATCGAGGATAAGGGATTTGAAGATCCCGAATATTCGCTGAGCGACGATCGCCGCGTCAAGGTTCTTTCGCCGGGCGCGATGGTCGCCAAGAGGTTCTTCAGAAACCGCACAGCTATGGTCGGCCTGGTTATACTGCTGTTCATGTTCACCTTCTCGTTTGTGGGAGGAATCGTGAGCCCCTACGACGAGGATCAGAGATTTTACCGTGTGGACAGCATGCAGAAGGAATTCTGCTCCGCTATAAAAAATAATGAATTTAGATACAGCACTGCCGAGGGGCAGGAATTCTCCTCCATAGTGCAGGCGAAGATGGTGCTGGCGGTTCAGACCAAACAGAGCGAATTCTCTTACGGAGGTGTGGACTACAAGCTCGATGTGCTGGGCGAAGATTTCTACGCCGTTTCGATAAAGAATGGTCCTGAGCTGGGTATCGCCTATAAGAGCGTGTTTTTCCCGAGCGACGAGTCGGCCAAGTTGCCATATAATGTCGAAAAGGAAGGGCTTCTTGCCTACACCAACGGGGAGCATCGCTTCGTCGCGGACGGAAAGAGCTACATGATAGACGATGACGGAATCGTCGAGAGCGGCGGAGTCGAGATCGGCTATATAAGCAATTATATAGTGCAGTCGATTATGAGCGACGTGTTCCTTTCGAGAGATTTTAAGGAACGCCTGATAATCGCGATAAACGACGGGATAGAGGATTTCGTCTTCGAGGACGAACAAGGCGAGGAGTTTGAGTATAGGATAGAGTACGATGCCTATACGAATAAATACACCATACGCCAGGCAAGAGATACCTTCGTTTATGATTCCTATGGAGCTCCCAGCAAGGAGCACTGGCTCGGGACCGACCGCAACGGCATGGACATGCTTACGAGGCTCATGTACGGCGGCAGGGTTTCTTTGATAATCGGCTTCATAGTCGAGTTGATAGCTAACTTCATAGGGGTTATCCTCGGAGGCATTTCAGGATACTTCGGAGGCTGGGTGGATAACCTGATAATGCGTATAGTCGATATCTTTTACTGCATACCTTCGATGCCCATAATAATAATACTGGGTGCTGCGATGGATGCTCAGATGGTCGACCCGAAGCTTCGAATGGTCTATCTGATGCTCATCCTTGGCTTCCTCGGGTGGCCCGGCGTGGCGAGGATGATAAGAGGTCAGATACTCTCTCTTCGCGAGCAGGAATTCATGACCGCGACTGAAGCGACCGGTATAAGCATCAGCCGTAGGATATTCAGGCACCTGGTGCCCAACGTGATACCCTTGCTAATAGTCTCCGCGTCTATGGGCATAGGCGGAACGATCATCACCGAGGCGACACTTTCTTTCCTCGGCCTCGGCGTAAAATTCCCCTTCGCCTCCTGGGGTAACATAATAAATGACGTCAATAACACCTTCGTCCTTCAGAACTACTGGTTCATCTGGATTCCCGCGGGCGTCCTCCTGCTGACGACGGTATTGGCCTTCAACCTCGTGGGTGACGGCCTGCGCGATGCATTCGACCCGCGCATGAAGCGTTAGGAAAGGAGAGTGCAAATGGCTAACAATAAGTCTAAAAATAAAAAGGAAGGCTATCTTTCCGGACGAGAATCGAGAAGGATTTCCAGAGAAAACAAGAAAATAACCGATGCCCTCGAAAAGAAGCGCAAGCGCAAGAATGTGCCCGAATCGGAGTATATGATTGCCATGAAGGATTCGCGCAATGCGGTTGAGTTCGACAATCTCCATACCTATTTCTATACAGATGTAGGTGTCGTAAAGGCTGTAGACGGTGTAAGCTTTGATGTTCCGATCGGCAAGACGGTCGGCGTTGTAGGAGAGTCGGGCTGCGGCAAGTCAGTTACGAGCCTCTCCCTGATGCAGCTTTTGCAGAGGCCTCAGGGGCAGGTCGTCGAGGGTCAGATACGGCTCAATCTCGAGGACGGCAAGGCCGTGGATGTTACTAAGGCACCTGAGGAATACATGCAGACGATACGCGGAAACTATGTATCGATGATATTCCAGGAGCCGATGACCGCCCTGAATCCGGTATTCCGAATCGGAGATCAGGTCGACGAAGTAATAGAGCTTCACGAAGGAGATACCAAGACGGCTGAGGATATAAAGAACAGAACTTTGGAACTCCTGGATATGGTCGGTATAGCAAACACCGCAGGTGTATACAGGATGTTCCCGCACGAGCTTTCGGGAGGAATGCGCCAGCGCGTAATGATTGCTATGGCTCTTGCCTGCAATCCGAGAATCATAATCGCTGACGAGCCCACCACGGCTCTGGACGTTACCATACAGGCTCAGATACTCGACCTTCTGCGCACGCTCAAAGACAAGATTAATTCCTCGATAATGTTTATAACTCACGACCTTGGTGTCATCGCCGAGATGGCCGACTATGTCGTGGTCATGTATTCGGGGCGGATAGTGGAAGCGGGAACTGCGGAAGATATCTTCCTGCGTCCCTCTCATCCTTACACGGTGGGGCTCATGGCCTCCAAGCCTTCGGTAGGCAAGAAAGTCGATAAGCTATATTCAATACCGGGCAAGGTTCCCAATCCGATAAATATGCCCGACTACTGCTATTTCAAGGATCGCTGCGAACAGCAAATCGGTCGTTGTAGGGGTGAATACCCGGACTATGTACAGATCAGTCCGACTCACCGCGTGGCATGCTATAAGTATTACGAACAGAAGGGAGAAGAGTAGAGATGAGCGCAGAAAAAACAGGAAGCACATACACTCCCGTAACATACGATGATCGTTATATCCTCATGGTGAACGGACTCAAGAAATACTTCCCGATAAAGGGAGGAATTCTCTCAAGAGTCGTGGGCCATGTAAAGGCTGTAGACGGCGTAACATTCAATCTTGAAAGAGCTAAGACCATGGGCCTGGTGGGAGAGTCTGGTTGCGGCAAGACGACCGTAGGACGCACCATTCTCAGGCTCTACGATGAGAAGACCGACGGGCAGGTTCTCTTCAATGGGAAGGAAGTCTACGACCTTCCAAAAGACGAGCTGAGAGCTATGCGCCCGAAGATGCAGATTATCTTCCAGGACCCCTTCTCCAGCCTTTCTCCCAGACTTCCTGTCGGAGAGATTATCGGAGAGGCCGTCCGCGAGCATGGCATAGTGCCTGCGGACGAGTATCACGACTATCTGGACACCATCATGGACCAGTGCGGACTTCAGCCTTATCATAAGGACAGATACCCGCATGAGTTTTCGGGTGGTCAGAGACAGAGAATCTGCATAGCCAGGGCTCTCGCTTTGAATCCGGAGTTCG
>JAAZLU010000034.1 GCA_012799165.1 Clostridiales bacterium | reverse complement strand
AGTATGCCCTGATTATCCCGGAAGGATTTCAGGAAATAAGCAACAAAGACGGCATACTCAATCTCAAGAGCTATGTGTGTAGCGACGCTTCTCTGGTAAAGAATGTGGACATGATGATAGAGAACTTTATGAGTAACTGGGAATTCACAAAACAGATATTCGGCGCCAATCCGCAGGGCAAGGAGCTCGACGAAGCTATCGAAAGCCAGATGAATGTAATGAACACAGAGGTTCCCAGCACTCTGGTTGTCGGAAAAAAAGGAGATATGATACTCGGTTTGAAATACTATCTTTCGTTTCTGGATTATATAATGATTGCCACCTCCTTTCTGATTATCGGTCAGCCATTCGTTATAACGGAAAGTCCGATAATTAAGAGACGCGATGTCGCGAGCGGCTTCTCAGAACGTAAGAGGACGACTCAACTTTTCTGTGCTGCCTACCTGTGTCAGTTCCTAGTATGGCTGCTCATGATTGCCGCATCCTTCCTGATGACTTCGACCGAACTTTTAACTCAGGAAGTGATGCCTTATATGCTCGCATCTTCATTCGTGAATATGCTTGCGATAGCGAGCTTTGCGATGCTGTTTGCGAACATATTCCCAAGTTCGGGTGCCATGAGCTTCTTTTCGACAATATTGAGCCTCCTGATAGCATTCTCGTCCGGAATATTCGTCCCCGCAGAATTTCTCTGGGAGCCCTTCCATCGTTTCTCTATGATATTCCCGCCCTATTGGGATGTTAAAAATCAGACCGAAATTCACGCTGCAATAGTCGGCGGCAGGTCTCTGGCGCCTTACTATCAAGGACTGTTCGTAATGGCAGGCATGGGTGCTCTGTACTTCGCTCTAAGCCTTATAATAAGGCACTCGAAGAATTTAAAGGCTAAAGCAGCATAAGCTTTTACATATATTTTCCTCCGAAGCTTCGAGCTTCACGGCCACCCGCCTGTGCGGGTGGTTTTGTTTTATCGACATAAAAATCGGCAGCAAGGAGCGCAAGTTTGCGTCTACTGCCGATATGGAAAATCCGGGATTACTTAGTAGCTTAGAAACTGAAAGGCAGGAAAGCTGAGAATACCGCCAAAACTACAGCCGGCAGCATATTCGCTATACGTATCTTCTTATCCCAAATCATATTAAAGCCTATGCAGAAAATCAGGACCGAACCCACGAGGGAGAGATAATCCATAGCGAGCGGTGTAAATACTGGCCGAATAAGCGACGCAAATAGCGTCAGGACTCCTTGATAGACGAAAATAGGTATGGCGCAGAATATGCAGCCCTTCCACATGGAAGATGTCATTATCATTATAGTTACAAAGTCGAGTAGGGTCTTAGTTGCCAGCAGCGACCAGTCGCCGGTAAGGCCGTCTCTTACGGCACCCATAATAGCCATAGCGCCGACGCAGGTGGTGAGGGTCGCAGTAAGAAATGCGGAGACAAATTGTGGATCGTTCGCGTTGCCGCTCTTCTTCTTGAGCCACTCGGCGAATTTTTCAAAACCGTACTCGATATCTATTATTTCGCCTATCAGAGTTCCTAAAGCCATGCATCCGGTCATTATCATAGTCCTGCCCGCAGCTGATATGCCTTCCCCCGACTTGAGCAACTGTTCCATTACACCGGAAATTCCCAGAAAAAGAACGCATATGCCTATCGCCATGCGAAGGGCATCGCGGTACTTCTCCTTCAGCAGATTGCCGAAGAGCATGCCGACGACGCCTCCGATTATTACTCCTACAGTATTGATTAACGTACCTATTCCCATCACAGTCTCAACCTCCGATAGAGGCATTTTACCACAGCTGGCAGGAAAAACACAGCATTGACAGTGTCATTCTTCCTCTCCTGATAAAACTGTTTTGAGACAGGAAAGATTCATTCGCCTTTTCCTGTCATCTACAGTCTAAGGTGGCTTCATTAACCCGGTAATGCAAAACATTAACCGAATATTATATTTCGCATCATTTTGCGGGGATTTTATGACATTATGCCA
This sequence comes from Clostridiales bacterium, assembly GCA_012799165.1. Lineage (GTDB taxonomy): Bacteria > Bacillota > Clostridia > Peptostreptococcales > Anaerovoracaceae > RUG11894. The sequence goes on along the minus strand of JAAZLU010000034.1, from coordinate 2,722 downwards.
CTCTTGCTTAATTGTAATCACGACGATTGGTGGTATAATAATTAAGTATTCAGAACAATGATTTGCCGCGGATGACAAGTCTTCTGTGCGGCGTTTCAATTTTAACGGAGAGTTTTTATATGGAATGGTATCAAACATCGACTGCGGCTGTCGCGAGACAGTTCGAAACGAATCCGGAGAGCGGGCTTTCCGCCGAAGAAGCCCAAAGGAGACTCGATAGGCTCGGGCCTAACAGGCTGGAAGAGAGCAAGAAGAAGCCTCTCATCGAAAAAATTATCGAGCAGTTTAAAGATCCGCTGGTAATCATCCTGATTGTTGCAGCGCTGCTTTCGATGTTTACAGGAGATAAGGTGGAATCCCTGTTGATTATCGCTATAGTGGTACTCAATGCCCTGCTTTCGATATATCAGGAGGGCAAGGCGGAGGATGCGGTCGCCGCACTGCAAAAGATGAGCTCGCCTAATGCCCAAGTAATACGAGGAGGCAAGGTAATTTCAATCAAGTCCGACCAGCTCGTGCCCGGAGATTTGGTGATACTTGAGACGGGAAGCATAGTCCCCGCAGATCTGCGCCTCATAACCTCATCGAATCTTCAGATAGACGAAAGCTCCTTTACGGGAGAATCGGTGGCAGTCGAGAAGGATGCCGAGGCCATATATACTAAAGAAAGAGGTATCGGAGATCGGGCGAACTTCGCATACTCTTCGACAATAGTAACCTACGGACACGGCCGAGGTCTGGTAACCGCAACCGGCAAGGAGACGGAGATAGGCAAAATCGCCTCCACCATCCAGAGTTACGAAGAGGAACCCACTCCCCTTCAGAAGAAACTCGCAGTACTGTCGGGGCAACTAGGCAAGCTTATCCTCGGTGTCAGCGGCGTCGTAGCATTGCTCGGTATAATCGCCGGCAACGAGATTATGGAAATAATCATGACATCCATATCTCTTGCTGTTGCAGCAATTCCCGAAGGTATGACGGCAGTCGTCACCATAGTTCTCGCGATAGGTATGAACAGGATGGCTCAGCGTCACGCTATAGTCAAAAAACTCCTCTCCGTTGAAACGCTCGGAACGACGACAGTAATATGCTCCGATAAAACGGGAACCCTCACTCAAAACGAGATGACCGTCACAAAAATTTTCAATAACGGAAAAATATACGAAGTCTCAGGTACCGGCTATGCCGCAAACGGGGATATAAGCTTCGATGGAAAGCCCGTAAGCGGCTCCGAGGACGAAAACCTCAGGATTATGATCGCGATAGCTGTCTGCGACAACGATGCAAAGATAAGCGAGGAAGACGGAGTGTATAACTGCCTCGGAGATCCTACGGAAGGGGCGCTGCTCACGATGGCATCGAAGGCCGGCCTGAACCCCGAACGCCTGCACGAAGAGATTCCGCGGCTCGACGAGATACCCTTCGATTCGACGCGCAAAATGATGACCACCTTCAATTCGAACTTCTTTGAAGGGAAGATCAGCTCCTTTACCAAGGGAGCCCCGGACATCATTATTTCCAACTGCGATTACGCACTTTTAGACGGACAAGTCGTCGAATTCACCCCCGAGATGAAAAATAAGGCACTCGACATAAACAACGAGTTCGCCAGAAATGCCCTGCGCTGTCTGGCTTACGGATACAGGGTCTGGGACGAACTACCCGAAAAGAAATCCATGAACTCCGAAAATGTCGAAAGAGGCATGATATTCGCGGGGCTCACCGGAATGATCGACCCGCCGCGCCCCGAAGTCAAGGACGCGATAGCTAAGACAAAATCCGCCGGCATAAAGACATTGATGATAACAGGAGACTACCTCGAGACCGCACTCGCAATAGGAAGGGAGCTCGGCATCGCCGAGAGCTACGAGGAGACGATTATAGGCGCTCAGCTGAACGGAAAGGCCTTGGCAGAAATGCAGGAAATCGTCAAGCAGAAGAAGATCTTCGCCAGAGTTTCGCCGGAAAATAAGGTGCAGATTGTAGATGCGCTCAAGGCTAACGGGGAGATAGTCGCCATGACCGGCGACGGCGTGAACGATGCCCCCGCCATAAAGAAAGCCGATATAGGAATCTCCATGGGAATTACGGGCACGGATGTCGCAAAGAACACCGCAGAGGTTATACTCACAGACGATAATTTTGCAACGATAGTAGGCGCGGTAGAAGAAGGAAGAATTATTTTCGCCAACATCAAGAAGTTTATCAACTTCCTGCTCTCCTGCAATGTAGGAGAGGTATTGGTTATTGCCGTCGCCATGATAATAGATATCATCATGATAGCTTCGGGCTCAGCGGACAGCTTCCCCGTACCGCTCTCACCTATAATGCTGCTCTGGTTAAACCTCGTAACCGATTCATTACCCGCCCTTGCGCTCGGTATGGAACCCGGTGAACCTGACATAATGAAGCATCATCCGCGCAATCCGGAAGAACCCATAATAGACAAGGAAATGCTGCGCTCTATAATAGTTCAGGCAATAGCTATCGCAGTCGCAACTCTGGCCGCATTTTCGCTCGGTTATTTCTACTTCGGAAGAGGAATGCAAGCGGAGCAGATGCTCGCTCAGGGCAGGACTCTCGCGTTCGCAACATTGATACTTGCGGAGCTATTCAGAGCCATGGCCGCCCGCAGCAATCGCTATCCGCTCAAGCAGATAGGTTGGTTCACCAATAAGTATATAATCGGATCGATACTCGTAGGTATTGCCCTGTTACTTCT
>JAAZLU010000033.1 GCA_012799165.1 Clostridiales bacterium | reverse complement strand
TCCATCAGTCTTGCAGCCCTGTTATAACCTATCCTGAAGCGCCTCTGCAGCATGGACACGCTCGCCTGCTCAGCCCTAACCACGCATTCTATCGCATCGGGCAAAAGCTCATCCTCCTCGTCGATGTATTCATCCGCAGACTGCGAACCCGCGGAGCTGACTGCCTTCATGACCTCCGGGTCGTATTCGCTCTCCTTCGAATTTTTTCTGAGGAAATCTATAACCTTGTTAACCTCGCCCTCCGAAACAAAGCAGGCCTGAATTCTCTCAGGCTTGGGCTTTCCCTGAGGATAGTAGAGCATATCTCCCTTGCCGAGGAGCTTTTCCGCTCCGCCCATATCCAATATGGTCCTTGAATCCACTTGCGAAGATACGGCAAAGGCAATTCTGCTTGGAATATTCGCCTTGATGACTCCTGTTATAACGTCCACGGAAGGCCTCTGCGTCGCGATTATCAGGTGCATACCGGTCGCCCTGGCCTTTTGCGCTATGCGGCATATGGAATCTTCCACCGCATTCTGAGCCGCCATTATGAGGTCAGCCAGCTCATCGATTATTATTATAATATTTGGTAGGACCTTTTCTTCCTCTCCGTTGGCGCGAACGGTTTCGTTGTAGCTCTGTAAATCCCTGACGCTTTCTTCAGCAAATTTATTGTAGCGTTCATTCATCTCGGAAACCGCCCATCCCAAGGCTGCCGAGGCCTTTGCAGGCTCGGTCACCACCGGCATAAGCAGATGCGGGATACCCTTGTAGATGCTGAGTTCTACTACCTTTGGGTCTATGAGTATCAGCCTCACCTCTTCGGGTGAAGCCTTGTAGAGCAGGGATAGTATCATGGAGTTTATGCAGACCGATTTTCCGGAGCCCGTAGCACCGGCAATCAGAAGATGCGGCATGTCGGTGAGATTTGCGACCACGCTGCTTCCGGTAACATTCTTTCCGAGGGCGACCGAAATCTTGGACTTCGCCGATCTGAATTCCCGGGATTCCATAACCTCTCTGAGCAGGACTGGAGTGGCGACATCGTTGGAAATCTCAATTCCCACCGCAGCTTTACCGGGTATAGGCGCCTCTATTCTAAGCGACTTTGCTCTAAGGTTAAGGGCCAGGTCGTCCTGAAGAGAAACAATCTTGGAAACTTTTACTCCGGCTGCCGGATGGACCTCAAAACGCGTTACGCTCGGTCCTTTAACCATGTCGACAACTGAGGCGCTCACTCCGAAACTTGCAAGCGTCTCTTCGAGGACTTGTGCTTGGCGACTCATTATCGCGGCGGAACCGCCGCTCTTGGCAGCCGTAGGCTTATTTAGGAGCTCCAGAGGAGGATATCTGTAGGCAGGTTCCTTTCCTTCAGCTTTATCGGAACCTGCCGCCGAAGCTTTTTTTGGCGAGGATACTTCCTTCTTCTCCGGGCTCTCATCGAGCACACTTCCGGGAGCGCTTCCGGGAAATGGCGAAGCATGAAGGCCATATCCCTCCGTGGGCTCATCGGGCTCGCCGAATAGTGTCTCGTCAGTCACATATTCTAGAATCTGCTGCTGATTTCCGCTGTATTCCGGCTCCTGACCCGTAAGTCCTATAGTTTCGGGCGTAAAGTCCGGATTGAAGCGCGGCAATCCATCATCGCCCTTCTGCTCCAGCTGCCGAAGCTTTTCTTCGGCCACCCTTGCGGCCTCAATCGCCCTCTGCTTTTCGGCCTCCGCGGCTGCAAGCTTTGCGGCTTCTTCCGCCTTCTTTTCCGCTTCCTTGCGG
>JAAZLU010000032.1 GCA_012799165.1 Clostridiales bacterium | reverse complement strand
GGTAAACTTATTGCGGTGGTCACTCAGAATATCGATGGACTGCATCAGGCGGCTGGCAGCAAGAAGGTTTACGAATTGCACGGCTCTGTTCAGAGGAATCTCTGCATGCGCTGCGGTAAAAAATACGACCTGGACTATATACTGGACGAGGCTAATTGCGATAAGGCTGTGCCAAAATGCAGCTGCGGCGGCACGGTAAAGCCGGATGTTGTGCTCTACGGAGAGATGCTGGATGAATCCTGCATAAGATCGGCTGTTTCGGCGATATCCTCGGCGGATATGCTCATCATCGGCGGAACCTCGCTCGTGGTATATCCTGCGGCGGGCTTTGTAAACTACTTCAGCGGAGACAAGCTTGTAGTTATAAACATGAGCAAGACCGGAGCGGACAGAAGAGCTGATTTGGTAATACACGACCCCATAGGCGAAGTGCTCGGAGAATGCTTGGGGATTGAAGCTTAGACAGCCGGATTGTAGACGGTGGGTGTATGTTTTGCCCGCATGTAATGCTTCGATATTACGACAAATATTTGTAAAGATTTGAAGCGATAGATTTTACAGTCTATCGCTTCTTCTCTATGTTATAATTTTAATCGGAGGTTTTTTATGAACATACTTGTAAGCAACGACGACGGAATCGATAAAAAGGGCCTGCAGGTTTTGGCTGCGAGCCTTTCAAAAATACCGGGAGCGCGCATATATGTTGTCGCCCCGGATAGGGAGAGATCTTGCACGAGTCACTGCCTCACCATGAAGGACGAGATAATGCTTTGGCCCTGGGAAGGTGGAGGCTATGAATTTGCGGAGGGCGCGTGGGCCTGCTCGGGAACTCCCGCGGATTGCATAAAATTAGGAGTATCCATCGGAAGAAAGAACGGGGTTGAGTTTGACCTCGTGTGCACGGGTATAAACCACGGCTCAAATCTCGGGACCGATGTTCATTATTCCGGCACCTTGGGCGCCGCGATGGAAGGCCTGTTCATGGGGGTTCAGGCGATAGGTTTCAGCTTATGCAGCTACGAAGCCGAGCATTTCGAAGCTCTTGAAGAATTTATTCCTAAAATAGTAGAAAAGAGTTTCGCTAAGGTTCCCTCAGACACGATATTATCGGTGAACGCACCGGATCTCCCTAAATCGAAAATCAAGGGCGTAAAAGCGGCGACCATAGGTTCTCGCGACTACAGTGAAGATTATGTGGCGAGAGCGCTCGATGACGGCGGATGGGCCTTAAACTATTCTTCAAGGCTTTTGGAAGGTGCGGAATTGGACCCGGAATGGGATCTGGCCGCTTCCCTTGAAGGATGGATTACCATCACTCCCGTAGCCACCATGCGCGAGAATCCCGACATGATGGATCAGGTGCAGAGTTGGGTGGAGGATATTTGAGCGAGGAAGATATTTTGGTGGCAGCAAAAATTCGTTTTTTAACTTTTGCTTCTTTTTGAAATAAGCAATATAAGTGGAAGTAGGGAGATGCCATGATTTTATTCAAAAACTGTAGACTCATAAAGGAGCTCACCGAAGGCTATGAAGGTGAATATGCGGACATCCTGATAAACGATGAGGACATAATTGAGAGAATATCGTCGCCGGGCACAATCCGGTCTGAGGGAGCTCGCATTGTGGATGCGAAGAATAATACTGTTCTTCCGGGCTTTTTTGAGCTACATGCGCATCTCTGTCTTTCCGATATGAATTTTCACAAGCTGAGAACTACGACCCAATCGGAAAATGCGCTGGAGGCCTTGTCGTTTGCCAGAGAATATCTCAAGCAGGGATATACGACTATAAGAGACGCTGGCACCATTCACAATGTAACAGTGGAGCTTAAGAGGGCAAAAGAAAGAGGCATCGTCAATATTCCCGACATCATCTCATCCGGACAAATAATAACGCCGACCGAAAACGGGAACGACACTTTCGCGAATATGTACTATGAGGTGGATTCACCTTATGAGGTAAGAAAGGGATGCAGAAAGCAGTTTGAACTCGGAAACGATATAATCAAGTGCATGCTGACCGGCGCGTATCTTAACGAGGGAGGAAATCCCGGCGAGACCATCATGATGGAAGACGAAGTGCGCGAGGCGGTAAAGGTCGCGAAGATGAAGGGCAGCTATGTTATGGGACATGCGCACGGGGCTGAGGGTATACAGCTCGGAATAAGATGTGGCGTAGGGACTATAGAACACGGCAGCTTTATAGATGATGAAACCATACAGATACTGAAAGAGAGCGATGAGTGCTTTCTAGTTCCCACAGCCGCCATCGGTTTGGCATGCTTCTACGACGCTGAAAGCCTTAGTGAGGATATGATGGATAAGAGAAAGAGATATGAACTGGCGGAAAAGGAAGCTCTAAATAAGGCCTATCGAGCCGGTCTCAAGCTCGGTTTCGGCTCCGATATTGATAAGGAGAATTTCGTAAAATACCCTGGAATGGAATTTTACGCAAGGACGGATTGGTACGATTTCGAGTACAAGGACATTCTGATTCAAGCCACAAAGAACAGTGCGGAGATAGCAGGGCTGTCCGAGAAAAAAGGAACGATAAAGGTTGGGAAAAAGGGTGAGTTGGTCGTTATAGAAGGAAAACCGGACGAGGATATATATAAAATGAAGAAGATGCCTCTGTATGTATACTTCAACGGGGAACTGATAGAAAACTAGTTGCCTTAAGAAATTTCAATCAGTAAAAAACAGTACAGCGGCAGAAGTGTATCGAAGCGATAGAATAGTGGGAGGAGCCATTGTCTTGATATAATCAGATAAAGGATATCCACCTTTTCGGCTGCGACATTTTTAAAATACTGGATCTCGGAGTTCCTTGTTCAAAAACGCCTTGCAATAATTGCATCGGGCGGATATAATAACTAGGCATTCGCGCAGGCGGGTTCATTCGGACCCGGGAGCGCGGAGCTCTCTGCCGCGGGGAAGCAACGCGGCCATTAAGACCAAAGGGAGGTGAAGACATGAATAAGTACGAAGTTATGTTCATCGTGGATCCG
>JAAZLU010000031.1 GCA_012799165.1 Clostridiales bacterium | reverse complement strand
CTTCCGGATTTCCTTCTTCGTATTTCGTCACGAGAATCGATGGTTCGTATTTACCCGTTTCCTCAACATATTTACGAAAAAGCGCATAGGTATAGCTGCTATAATGCTCTCCTTCGAGCTGTTTCACTCCTTTAAATTCTACGGTGCCGTCATTTCTTCGGATATTGGTAATATTGATTTCATGGCCGGTATCACCATGGAGAAACACATCTTCAGTGCCGTCTTCTTTAATCTCGATAATCGTGTCGCCGGCGAAAAGCCCGAGGGCTTCATTATAGAACGGATTTTTTAGATTGGATGTCAGAATAACGGGCCCGGAAGAAACCGGTCCATAGCGGAGGAAAATCAACTGCAGGACGGGACGGTCACTCAACTGTTGCAGCCTTCCTTCATGCAGGCGATAAAGTCCGGTCAGACCATAATAATAGCCGAAGCTTCTGCCGTCGCCGCAATCATAAGGCCGCAGTTTGTAAGGCTTTTGGATGATGTCATGATTATATCCGCTTTCGACTGCATCATTTTCGTAACAGTCGGTCAAGGTCAAATCTGTATCATAATGAGCTACGACGACTTCCTTATCTTCGTCCCAAGTGAACAAAAATCCCTGATCCGCGGCGATGAATGCGGCATCCTCCGGTTTCCCTTCGAACGCTCCCAACAGTGTATCTGAGCTTCCTTTTTTAGGCAAAACCAAGGCATTGCAGTTCCAAAGTACTGCGTCAGACCGTTCGACACCCCCCGCAAAGGGAATAGGGTTGAATCCAATCTCTTCTGCAAAAAGTGCGGACTCGTTCGGGAGAAAATCCATCCCCTCCTCATAACCAAGCGTCAAAAGTAGATAGGTCATATACTGATCTGCTGTAAGCGGATCATGTGCACCGAAACGGTCTGCAGCAACACCGACGGCAAAACCGTGTTCGTAGGCATAGCCGACGAAAGGCTTTGCCCACTCGTCCACATCGGTGAACGGCGTGGTCCACGTTCCTGTCATCGCTTCTTCGCCTTTGCCAAGTAGTTTAATGAACAGCGTCATGGCTTCCTGGCGGTTAAGCTGTCGCTCTAAACTGTAGATTGGATTGCCATCTTCGTTCGTTCCGGTGCCGGCAAACAGCCCTAGTTCATAAAGTACATCGGCGGCTTTTGTCGCTTCTTCTTCCGCTGCAAAAGCACAGACTGCAGAAAAAACAATCAATAGAATGGCAGCGACCACTGTGATAAATATGTGTTTTTTCATTGTCCCATTCTCCTTTTGCTTTTATCGGGCGAGCCGGTGGCTGCTCAGCAAATAATCCTGTCCCGTCCTTCGCGCTTAGCACGGTAGAGATTTTTATCCGCCGCTTCGATAAAATCTGAGTAAGAAATTCCCGAGACATAATCGGCGAGGCCTCCTGAAATTGTGACCGGCTCACCGTGGGTCCATCCGTGCGATCTTATATAGTTGGCGAGCGTCTGGACTACGGGAAGTGACTGTGCAGATGCTTTGCCCGGGAAGAGTATTACAAACTCTTCTCCGCCGTATCGCCCGAAGATCTCTCCATTCGTTAAACTGATCTTCATTATCTGTGCAATGTTGAACAATACCTCGTCGCCATACTCGTGGCCGTAAGTATCGTTTACTTTCTTGAAATGATCGATGTCCAGCATGGCAAGAGTCAGCCGCGAGCCCGTTTCGTATGCCCGGCGCATCTCTTCGTCTATGCTTGCCGACAGGAAGCGACGATTATATAAGCCTGTAAGGGCGTCGGTCAGCGAGAGATACTCCAAGCGATGCACCAAGCGCGTTTTCTCATCTCTCACCCTCGCATATTGATCCATAACCGTGTAAGCCAAAATACTGTTGGCTGCAAAGCTCATGGTAAGACCGAAGGCCAAGTCCGAATAGTGCGATGCACGGTCGGGATAGGGGATGAAAATATCCGGAAAATTGTATTCCAGCACAACAAAGACAATGAGCATTATTCCTTCCAGAGCCAGCATGACTGTGCGCAATTTTCCCTTGAAAACGAGAGCTATACAAAGGCCGCCCGTAAGCATTATCGCGCCGGTGGGTCCGGTCGCTCCTCCGATTGTAAACCACAGAAAAGGAATCAGAAAAAATACCGAGCTACCTATAACGATTATTGCCGCTCCGTACCAGCGTTTTTTGACTACACTGTATAAAATGCTTGAAATGCTTACAATCAGATACGATATGAGTACCGGCCAGGTAAACATGCCTAAGCCTTTTACTATGTTAAAGCCGAGTCCGAATATGGACATGAAAATGCCGGCGAATGCAGTATACAAGAATACAAGGTGATCCAGCGGCAGCTCCTTTTTGTAAATTTGTTTAAGCGTATCCTTGAGTTGATCGATTATTGTTTGTGAAGCAGCTTTGTCTTTGCCTTCTTCTATTTTTGATTTATTTTGCAATACCATCATCTCCTAACTGTAGGGACTGAAAATCAGTTCGTTTCGCTTTCGTATACCGTTATCCGG
>JAAZLU010000030.1 GCA_012799165.1 Clostridiales bacterium | reverse complement strand
TATCGTTATCGGGGCCGGTCACGCGGGATGCGAGGCGGGCCTCGCTTGCGCACGTCTGGGTAAAAGCGTTCTCCTGCTTTCAATCAATCTCGAGGCTGTTGCCAATATGTTCTGCAACCCTGCTATAGGGGGCACCGGGAAGGGTCATCTCGTGCGGGAGATCGACGCTCTCGGAGGACAGATGGGCATCTGCATAGATAAGACATTCATTCAGAGCCGCATGCTCAATACCGCTAAGGGCCCGGCGGTTCATTCACTCCGGGCGCAGGCGGATAAAAACCGATATCACGAGGAAATGAAGCGCTGCCTGGAAGAGCAGCCCAATCTTCTTCTCCGCCAGGGAGAAGCCATAGACATTGATTTTACAAGCGATGGAAGGCCCTGCGGCGCAATTTTACGCACCGGAGCATACTACGAATGCGATGCACTGATTATTGCAACCGGCACCTTCCTCGGCGGCAAAATATTTATAGGCGACCTTGTCTACGACAGCGGTCCTAACGGTCTTTCGCCTTCGATCGAACTGGCCGAAAACCTTAAGAATAAGGGTTTTGAACTGCGGCGCTTTAAGACCGGAACTCCGGCCAGAGCCTTAAAAAGCAGTCTCGATTTTTCGAAGATGAGCGTGCAACCTGGAGACGAACATGTCGTGCCGTTTTCGTTCATGAGCGACAATATCGATAAAGATCAGGAAGATTGCTGGCTCACATATACCAACAGCAAAACCCACGAAATACTGCGTCAAAATTTTGAGAAATCCGCCCTCTTCAGCGGAAAAATCGAAGGTGTCGGAGCGAGGTACTGCCCCTCAATCGAGGATAAGGTTATGCGCTTTACGGAAAGAGAGCGCCACCAGTGCTTTGTTGAGCCCGAGGGGCTTTCAACTCAGGAGATGTATCTTCAGGGCATGAGTTCCAGCATGCCCGAGGATGTGCAGATAGCTTTCTATAAGACTATGGCGGGCTTCGAGAATATTCAGATAGTGCGGCCCGCTTATGCCATAGAATACGAGTGCATCGATCCCACCGAGCTCGGTCTTTCTCTGATGAGCAGAAAGTATCCTGGGCTCTTCTTTGCGGGACAGATTAATGGTAGCTCGGGCTACGAGGAAGCCGCAGCTCAGGGCCTGATGGCCGGAATCAACGCTGTGCGCTACCTCGAAGGCAAGGAACCCTTCATACTCGACCGTTCGGAGGCCTACATCGGGGTGCTCATCGACGACCTCGTAACCAAGGGTGCGGATGAACCCTACCGCATGATGACCAGTCGCGCCGAATACAGACTCGTGCTGCGCCAGGACAATGCCGATACCAGGCTTACGCCGGTAGGTAGAGAAATCGGCCTCGTTAGCGATGAGCGCTACGAACGCTACAGGGCTTCAAAAGAGAGAGTGGAGGCTGAAATTGCAAGACTAAAGGCCTCCGGCGTGAGCCCCCGTGAGGCGATGCCTCTGCTAGAAAAGTTGGGCGAAGGCATTCCCGAAAACAAGGTAATATTCGCGGATCTTCTGAGGCGACCCGAAGTCGGCTACGAGGATCTGGCGCTCATAGATAAAGAGAGGCCCGAGCTTTCTTCCCTCGAAAGGACCAAAGTCGAAGTTAACATCAAATATGAGGGATACATAGTCAAGCAATTTGAGCGTATAGAGAAGTTTAAAAAACTTGAAGGCAAGCAACTCCCCGAGGACTTAGATTATCTGAACTTGCAGGGGCTTCGCATAGAGGCGAGGCAGAAGCTCGACAGGCAGCGTCCGGCCAACATAGGGCAAGCTTCGAGGATTTCGGGGGTTTCACCTGCGGATATCAACGTATTGCTGGTGCACCTGGAGAAGATAAGGCGCAATGGATGAGATAAATAAGTACGAAAAATTGAGGGATATAATCCTTGCCCGCAATGAACAGATAAATGTGACGGCGATAAGGGATCCCGAGGAGTTTATGCAGAAAAATGTCGCGGACAGTCTAAGCATCTGCGGGATTCCGGAGTTCGAGAACGCTAACATGGTGGTGGATCTCGGTACGGGAGGCGGATTTCCGGGACTTCCTCTAGCTATCGCCAGGCCCGAGAAGAAGTTTTTGCTGGCGGACTCGGTGGGCAAGAAGCTTAAGGTTGTCGAAGAAGCAGCAAAAGAGTTGGGCTTGTTAAATGTATCCACCTTGCATGCAAGAGCCGAAGATATGGGAAGAGACAAGGCCTATAGAGAGCGCTTCGAGCTTGCGATATCGAGGGCTGTAGCCGATATGGCGGTT
>JAAZLU010000029.1 GCA_012799165.1 Clostridiales bacterium | reverse complement strand
TAGCGGTCGGAACCCTTGCGGCATCGGGAGCCATAAAGATTGCGCGCGACAACGCGGACATAGCCTTTCTCGGAGAGCTTACGCTCGACGGGAGGCTTGCGGGGATAGACGGAGCGCTTCCGATGATAATAGGGCTCAGAAAGCACGGAATAAGGCGGGTAGTGATCCCTCCTGCGAACCTCGCCGAAGCATCCCTAGTTAAGGATATCGAAATATATTGTGCTAGGAATCTCGAAGAGCTTGCGGAATATCTGAGCGGGCAGATGCCGCGTCCTTCAAAGCCGCCGGAGCTCCGTGAGCCGCGACGTCCTGCGAAGACTCCGGATTTTTCGGATATAAGGGGACAGGGGGCCGTCAAGAGGGCGGCTCAGATAGCCACAGCGGGGGCTCACGGGATGCTCATGGTTGGACCTCCCGGAGTCGGTAAGAGCATGGTGGGAAAGCGCATTCCCGGCATAATGCCGCCGCTTTCCTATGAAGAACAGCTCGAAGTGACGCAAATTTACAGCGTTGCAGGGCAATTGAGCGAACTCAGTCCGCTGCTTACGCAGAGGCCCTATCGAGCACCTCATCACAGCATGTCGGCTGCGGCTTTGGCCGGAGGGGGCTCATCGCCCAAGCCCGGGGAAATATCGCTTGCGCACTGCGGTGTCCTGTTTTTAGATGAGCTGCCCGAGTTCAGCGCCCAGGCACTTCAGACTCTGCGACAGCCCATGGAGGACGGGAAAGTTAGCATTTCGCGAGTCAGCGGCAGATACACTTATCCGGCGCGGTTTATGCTGGTCGCCGCAATGAACCCCTGTCGCTGCGGTTACTACGGAGACCCGGTGAAGGCCTGTAAATGCACGGAAAGCGACAGACTGCGCTACATCGGGCGGGTCTCGGGTCCCCTGCTCGATCGCATAGATCTGCATGTCGCTATGGAGCGCACGGTCTACGAGGATATCGCGGGAGAGCGTCCCCGAGACGAAAGTCTTGTAAGCTCCGAGATGCTCAGGGAAGGGGTTATAAGAGCCAGAGAGATGCAGAAGAGGCGCTACAGGGGGCCGGGCATCGACACGAATGCGCAGCTCGGTCCGTCACAAATTGACGATTTCTGTCGACTGGATGAGGAATGCGGAAAAATCATGGAAGCGGCTTTTTCTAGATATTCCATGTCGGCCCGCTCTTATCACAGGACACTCAAGGTCGCGAGAACCGTTGCGGATCTTGGGGGCAGCGAGGAGATAAAGAGAGAACATCTCTTGGAGGCTCTGAGTTATAGGCTGCCGGAGAAGTTTCTCGGAGTCGGCAAGTAAGGTAGTCTCGCTATCATATGTTTTACAGTGCCGTAAAATTCCCTCGGGGCGAAGAGACGGGTCCTGCGAGGTGAGAGGAGCTTGTGAATGAACGACATACTATATTATCTTTGGCTGAGCCTCGTGCGCGGGATAAGTGCCGAGGCGAAGTTGTATCTTATGGAAGTTTTCAGTGATGCTCGAGGCGTATTCGAAGCCTCCGAGGCGGATTTAATTCAGGTGATGGAATCCTGCGACCTTTTCGGGCGAAGGAGCGGATGCGCCCGCTTGTTGGAAAAGGATCTGAGGAGGGCGGAGCGCTGTGTTGAGAGAGCGAAGGACTTGGGGGCGGAGCTGATAGCTGTCAATTCAAGCGCTTATCCGCGGAGGCTTAAAACTATTTCGGATCCTCCGATAGTTCTGTTTGCCATGGGAAGGACGGAACTGCTGTCTTCTCCCTGCATCTCCGTGGTCGGAACGAGGCGCGCTTCTCCCTACGGAAAGTGGGCCGCGGCTGAAATCGCAAAGCGCTGCGCGGCCTGCGGATTGACGGTAGTCTCCGGCATGGCGGAGGGGGTAGACTCCGTCGCGCATCGCGGCTGCCTTGCGGTCGGGGGCAACACTATAGCCGTCTTCGGAACGGGTGTGGATGTGTGCTTTCCCCTCTCCAATCAGAAGCTTTACGAGGAGATTGCGCAGAAGGGTCTGATCATCTCGGAATATGAGTTCGCGGAGCAGGGAAGAGCCTATCACTTTCCGGAAAGAAACCGCATAATTTCGGGGCTGTCCGACAATTGCATAATCGTCGAGGGAACGCCGCGCAGCGGTTCGCTCATAACTGCGGGGCTTGCCGCATCTCAGGGCCGCGGTGTCTTTGCCGTGCCGGGAAACATCAATCAGCCGGGGAGTGAGGGACCGAATCTTCTGATTTCCGAAGGCGCAACACCGGTGATTTCCATGGACAGGCTCATCGAGACCATAGGGGTTAGAGGTATGGCGGAGGAGCTTGCGGAAAGGCTTTCTCCCGAGGAGAGGCAGCTCTATGAGCATATAGTATCCAGCGGCAGCTCGTCGCGCAGCTATCTTATTTCCGGCTGCGGTCTTGATCCGGCTACGGCCTCGATGCTGATAACTACTCTGGAGCTTAAAGGCTTTCTTAAGGTGGATGGAACGAGGATATATCCTATGATGTAAAATCTGAAAGCTTACATATAATCAGAGATAGTAATTTTAGAAATATGTTTTAGTTTTAAGCTACGACCGAGCGGTACTTTAATTTTTTCCTATTATAAATATAATAAGGTATAGTTTCTTATAAAAGGTGAAAGGATAATTATGGCTAAAGCTAAAGATTTAGTAATCGTTGAGTCGCCTTCGAAGGCGAAGACAATAGGTAAATTTCTCGGAAGCAGGTACAATGTAATGGCGAGTTACGGCCACCTGCGCGATCTTCCCAAGAGCAGACTGGGAGTGGATCTTGAAAATAATTTCGAGCCCAAATATATAAATGTCCGCGGAAGGGCGGACATAATAAATGGTCTCAAAAAGGCCGCAAAAGCCGCAGGCAAAGTGTATCTTGCCACCGACCCCGACAGGGAGGGAGAGGCTATTGCATGGCATCTGTGCAATCTTTTGAGCATAGATCCCGAGGAGGCCAATAGAGTGGTCTTTTCGGAGATAACCAAGTCCGCAGTCGCGGAAGGGATAAAGAGTAGCAGAAAGATAGATATGAACCTCGTCGATTCCCAGCAGGGCAGGAGGATTCTGGACCGCATAGCCGGGTATCAGATAAGCCCCGTTCTTTGGAAGAAGATCGGCAGGGGCCTCTCTGCGGGGAGGGTTCAATCCGCAGCACTCAAGATGATCTGCGACCGCGAGAAGGAAATTGAGGATTTTATACCTCAGGAATATTGGAACATCAGTGCGGATTTGACGAAGCTTTCAGATAGTGCGGCGCAGAGAAAAAAGGATAAATTTACGGCTGTGCTCGCCGAGTGCGCGGGCAAAAAGCTTAAGATAGAGGATAAGCAGAGCGCGGATAAGATTTTGGCGGACCTCGAAGGAAAGGCGTACACGGTTGCAAAGCTCGAACCTTACCGCACGCTTAAGAGGCCTTACGCGCCCTACACCACGAGCACAATGCAGCAGGATGCCTCCGTCAAGCTCAGGTTCACCCCGAGCAGAACCATGACTATCGCGCAGCAGCTCTATCAGGGGGTCACTGTGAAGGGCCATGGAAGCACGGGTCTCATAACCTACATGAGGACGGATTCGGTACGGATTTCCGACGAGGCCGACGCCGCATGCAAGAAGCTGATAGAGGAGCAATACGGTAAGACCTATGTCGGCAACAACAAGTTTAAGAACAAATCCCCGAATTCTCAGGATGCGCACGAGGCCATCAGGCCGGCATCCCTGGAACTTGATCCCGAGAGCATTAAGGATTCGCTGACAGCCGAGCAATACAAGCTCTACAAACTGATATGGAGTCGCTTCGTCGCCAGCCGCATGAAGCCCGCCGTATACGAGGGTAATTCCGTAGAGATTGCGAACGGTGATTATATATTCAAGGCTAAAGGCTCGACGCTGACTTTCGACGGATACATGAAGGTCTACAGCGACAATGCGAAGGAGGAGAAGGACAGCAAACTTCCGCCTTTGGCAGTCGGCGAAGAGCTCGCCTTGCTCGAACTTTTGAGCGAGCAGAAATTTACTCAGCCTCCGAGCAGGTATACTGAGGCGAGCCTCATCAAGGAGATGGAGGAGAACGGCATAGGCCGTCCGAGCACCTATGCTACCATAGTAAATACGCTCACCGAGAAGAAATATGTGGCGAAGGAGAAAAATTCTCTTTCTTCTACGGATTTAGGCGAGCTCATAACATATTCCATAATGGATCCCTACTTCAATAAACTTGTCGATGTGGGATTCACGGCTGAGATGGAGAAGCGGCTCGACGAGGTCGGTGATGGCGAGATTCCCTGGCAGGAGGTCGTGGACGGGTTTTATAACGGCTACCTGAAGGGCGAACTCGATAGGGCGAACGAGGAGATCGAAAAGATTGTAATAGAGCCCGAATACACCGGTGAGGACTGTCCGAATTGCGGCAAGCCTCTCGTAAAAAAGAGAGGCAGGTTTAACGAGTTTATAGGCTGCTCGGGCTATCCCGACTGCAGGTTCACAAAGAATATCGTCGTTGGAACCGGCGTGGAATGCCCCAAATGCGGCAACGAGATTGTGGTAAAGAGGAGCAGGAAGGGCAAGACCTTCTACGGTTGCTCGGGATATCCCGACTGCGATCAGGTCTTTTGGTACAGACCCGTTCAAAAGCCCTGCCCGCGATGCGGGAGTCTGCTGGTTCAAAGGGGTAAGAGGCTGGTATGCAGCGGAGACTGCGGATACAGCGAAAACAGAAGTGAAAGTGAATAGGGAAGGTAAAGATGGATAAATTTCATGCAACTACGATAGTGCTTGTTAAGAGATCTCCGGACGATGTCTGCATAGGGGGAGACGGACAGGTGACCATGGGAGAGCACTACATAATGAAGAGCAACGCTAAAAAGGTTCGAAAGATATATAAGAACAGTGTGCTCGTGGGTTTTGCGGGTTCGGTATCGGATGCTTTCACCCTCACGGATAAGTTTGAAAAGAAGCTTGAGGAGCACGCCGGAAATCTAAAGAGGGCCGCGGTTGCGGTCGCGCAGAGCTGGAGGAGCGATGTGGCAGTAAGAAATCTGCAGGCTCTGATGGTCGCGGCCGACAGAGATAATTTGCTGGTAATCTCCGGCACGGGCGAAGTTATAGAGCCGGACGAAAATTTCGTTGCCATAGGCAGCGGAGGCAATTTCGCTCATGCGGCGGCTCATGCCCTCTACAGACATACGGATATGGATGCTGAGCAGATAGTGAGGGAATCTTTGAAGATAGCTTCGGAGATCTGCGTATTTACGAACGAGCATATTTCAGTGGAGAAACTTTAGGAGATCAGGGATGGATAAATCATTTCAGAATTACACGCCAAGGGAGCTTGTCGCGGAGCTCGACAAGTACATAATAGGGCAGGATGACGCGAAGAGATCCGTCGCGGTCGCGCTCAGAAATCGCTACAGGCGCAGCATGATTCCCGAGGATATGCGCGAGGAGATAGTTCCCAAGAACATTCTTATGATGGGACCGACGGGCGTCGGAAAGACAGAGATTGCAAGACGCCTTGCCAAACTCATGGAAGCACCTTTCGTAAAAGTCGAGGCGACCAAGTTTACGGAAGTGGGCTATGTGGGAAGAGACGTGGATTCCATGGTCAGAGACCTCATGGAGGCATCCATGCGGATTACCAAGCAGCGCCACATGGACGAAAAGTACGATGTAGCGCGCAAGCTAGCCGAAGAGAAGATTATTGAGGCGATAATCCCGGGTAAGAAGAAGGCTTCCGAGGGAGTTAGAGGCCCCTTCGACTTCCTGCTTGGAAGGCAGACGGCTACTTACACGCAGACGAGCGAGAAGATGGACGAAAAGAGGGAGGCTCATGAGACGGAGACTCAGCTTGCAAGGGAGCAGGTGCGCCAGCAGCTTGCGGACGGTTTGCTCGAGGAGCAGTACATAGAGGTG
>JAAZLU010000028.1 GCA_012799165.1 Clostridiales bacterium | reverse complement strand
GTTCCGCGCCCGCTTCCTGACACTTGGCAATCTGCACGCTGAAGTCGGTGGAAGTGGCATCCGTAAAGGTCTGATCCTCCACAACTTCAAGTCCGAGCGCCTTGGATTCGCTTACGAACTTATCTCTTATGACCGTCGAATAGGAGTCGTCATTCTTCCATATTACGGCCATCTTCTTGCCGGGGAAATTATCCTTGATAAACTGAGCCGCGCTTGAACCCTGGTTGGGGTCGGTAAAGCACATCTGGAATATATTGTCCTTGCCCTCTACCACGTTGGGAGAAGATGCGGACGGTGTAAGATAGAAGCACCTGTCCTTGAAAGCGTTGGCCGCCGTAACTTCCGCGGGGGAAGAGGTGACCGAGCCCATCATAAAGTCCATGCCCCAGTCCTTGAGAGCATTGTAAGCGTTATCCGCCTTCTCGGTATCGTGGGTGTCGTCTTCCATGCGGAATTCGAACTGCACACCGCCGAGGGCGTTGACTTCTTCAACCGCGATCTCCGCGCCGTACTTTACCGCCACACCGTATATTGCGGCTTCGCCCGTGAGGGGACCGGTGGCTCCGACCTTGAATACTGCGTCGCTTTTCTTCCCGCTGTCTCCGCCGCAAGCTGCCAGCGAAAAGACCATAACAGCTACGAGCATAAATACCAATAGTTTCTTCATTTTTGCACACTCCTTATAATTCATTGCTTAAAGTATTTTTATAAAAAACGGCCTTGCCCTCTTCGAGCAAGACCGATTATTATCCTTAAAGTTATTTGGCTTTGCTCTAGCTCTCCTTAATCTTTTGTACAACAATAATGCCGACGACAATAATGCCGACAAGAGCAAGAGCGACAAGGCGCAGCGCAGCAGCAAAATCAACGGCACATTCCGCCTCGGGTTTCGCTATTAATTTTGCTGCTTTGCACATTTTCATGTTTGCACCTTGCGTGTGTTGTGTGGTGTGTGTTGGTGTGTGATATTTCTCTATGTTGGAGACATTCTAAAGCCCTCTTCCCGGCTTGTCAAGGGTCTTTTTCGCATTTTTTGGCTTTAACAGAGTTTGTTTTTTATCATTTTTTGTGCCCTTAACACAAAAAATGGCCATTTTCGCGCTTTAGTTAGCTAAAGTGGCCCGCTTATTTGTGCAAGAAAACAATTTAAGGCTATTTTTTAATTTTACAGGAATTTTTCAATTGGAACCCGAAGGAGGCTCATTTTGTTCCACCACATTACCGTCTTCGTCGAATTCTATATCGATAACGGTCCCTCCCTTAGGAAGAAAGTCCCTGTTGACCGTAGGTTTTTCGAGGACGCGAAATTCCTTGGGGAAAGCTATGTCCGCGCTGGTACCCGAGCCTATGGCATAGATCTCCGCCATTACCTCGTTTATGCCCTCCTGCGAGGGCTGCCAAAACGAAAGTCCCTTAATCGAAGTATCGTTTCCGGGGAGTATATAGGAATTAATGCGCTCGCCGCTCAAGGCTCCGGCCCTCGTCGCGACCTTTATCGCTACATCGTAGGTTACATCCGACTCGATATTTTCCAGAGCCACCTTGGTAACATCGAGGATATTGCCCATCCTAAGGCACTCCCTCATAACCTTCTTTACGAATTCCTGGTGTACCTGAATGCGTCCTATGTCCGCATTGAAATAGCCCTTGCGATAGCGCAGGTATTCCTCCACATTGCTGCGGTCTATAATCTGACGCCCCTTCTTTATGTCTATGTGCAGAGGGGGATTTGCGGTGGGGTCATCGTAGAGCATGTCGAAGGGGATATCTACTTCTATGCCCCCTATTACATCCATAATTTTTCGGATGTCCTCGTATTCGATAACGGCATAATAGTGCATGGGCATGCCGCAGAGGGTCGTCGAGACGGCCTCCGCAAGCTTAACCGCGCCTTCGCTATGGTAGATGGCATTTATCCTGAAGTTGGCATAGTTGCTTTCGCGGCCCGGACGGTAAAAGTAAGTGTCGCGCGGGACCGAAATAATGTTGACGAACTGGTTTTGCATGTCGTAGCTGAAGACCATTATGACGTCCGTCATGCCCTCATTTACGCCGAGCAAAAGCACGTTTACTCTGTCTCTATCCTGAAAGACATCGTAAAAAGGACTGTCCTCGTCCACGCTTATAGGCTCCATATCCTCGGAGAGCTTATGCTCCGACTCGAATACCTGAATCCCCCCGCCTATGGTGTTGTCCTTGCCCCCGCGCAGAGCCGTTAAAATCACCGTAAAAGCCACGAGTACGGCCAGCGCAACTATTAAAACCCTTGAGTTAAATTTAATCATATTAACTTCCGAATACTCCCTTGAATATCTAAATCCGTCCCCTTTGTCCGAATCTTCTCTCCAATCCTCAAGCCCACTTTAGCATTTTGACACTCAAACGCAGCCGAATGTTCCATCTAAGATCCGAATCCGCCCGAATATCTCGTAGAATCAAGCCTGGTAGGTCGGAACGATGCCCCTAATCCATTCGCGCACTTCGAGCTCGTCCAAATCCTCTATCTCCTCAAGGCAGGCCTCCAGACCCTTCTCTCTTATGCACGCAAAGCCCTCTCCCGTCTCCACAGGGCGGGCGACGTATATCATATGATGCTCCGTCTCCTTAACCCCCTCCTCGGCCAGCAAAAGCTCCTCGTAGAGCTTTTCGCCGGGCCTAAGGCCGGTAATCTTTATCTCTATGTCCTTATGAGGCTCCAAGCCCGAAAGCTCTATAATATTTTCCGCAAGGTCCATTATCTTTACGGGCTCGCCCATGTCGAGCACGAATATCTCTCCACCCTTGGCGAGCGCACCCGCCTGCATAACGAGCTGAACCGCCTCGGGTATAAGCATAAAGTAGCGGACGATATCCCTATGGGTTACGGTAACCGGACCGCCCTCGCTTATCTGCCTTCTAAAGATAGGTATAACCGAGCCGTTGCTCCCCAGCACATTGCCGAAGCGCACCGCACAGAACTCCGTTCCGTTCCCCGAAGCGTCCGCGATTTGCGCCTTCTGCTGCATAAGCATCTCGCAGAGCCGCTTGCTCGCACCCATCACATTCGTCGGATTTACAGCCTTGTCCGTGGATATAAGTACGAACTTTTCCGCAAGGTACTCCTGCGCCAAATCCATGCAAACCTGCGTGCCTAGGCAGTTGTTATACAGAGCCTCCTTAGGTGCATCCTCCATCAGCGGAACATGCTTGTGAGCCGCCGCGTGGAATACCACGTGAGGCTTATATTTTACGAATATCTCCTCCATGCGCGCGCAATCGCGCACCGAGGCGATTATTATATCCATGCTTATATCGGGAAAACGCCTGTTCATCTCGCGCCCGAGCTCGAAGACCGTGTTTTCATATATATCCACGGCGACAATTCTGCGCGGGCCGAACTTCGCGACCTGGCGACAGAGCTCGCTCCCGATTGAGCCCCCCGCACCCGTAACCATCACCACGCGGTTGGAAATATAGCCGGCGACGGCCTCCAGATCCAGCTACACGGGCTCTCTTCCCAAGAGGTCTTCGATCTCGACATCTCGGAGATACTTTACCGAAACCTTTTCGCTTATTAGGTCTATAAGGGAGGGCATCACCTTGACCTGACACTTCGTCTCCCTGCAGATGCTCAATATCTCCGCAATCGTCTTTCGCGGCGCGGAAGGTATCGCGATGATGATTTCGTCTATCGCATACCTCTTAACCGCGTCGGGAATCATGTAGCGGTCTCCCACTATCCTGATGCCCGATATGCGCTTGCTGTGCTTTTCGTAGTTATCGTCGATAATCGCGACTATGCGGCGCCTGTCGTCGGGCTGATGGCGAATTTCGTTGATTACGGTGGCCCCCGCATCGCCTCCTCCTACAAGAAGCACCCGCGAACTGTTCTCGCTGCCGAGCATGCGCCTCTTAACTCCGGGAAGGGTAAAATAACCGGGGTAGCGATAGGCCCGGACGTATTGGTAGGCAAAGCGCGTGCCCCCTACGAAGACCGCATCCAGCAGGCAGGC
>JAAZLU010000027.1 GCA_012799165.1 Clostridiales bacterium | reverse complement strand
TGCCGACGAACATCTCGACGAATTCCGAACCCGAAATTGCGAAAAATGGAACATCGGCTTCGCCTGCCACAGCCTTGGCCATAAGGGTTTTTCCGGTGCCGGGAGGACCTACCAGCAGAACTCCCTTCGGGCACTTGGCGCCGATCTGTTCGTATTTTTGGGGATTGCCGAGATAGTCAATTATCTCCTGCAGCGACTCCTTGGCCTCTTCCTGTCCCGCGACATCCTCGAATGTTTTCTTATCCTTGTCGGGCTCGTAGACTCTGGCCACACCCTGTCCGTGTATGCTGAGCCCACCGGCGCCCATCCTTGCTTTCATATTCCTGCTGATTTGCCGGCCTATGAGACTGAAAATCAATATCGGAAGCCCGTAGCTGAGGAGTATGCTCAGCAGAATGTTCGGAGTCCGAGGAATCTCAGCGGAATAAATTATACCTTTCTCATGTAGAATCTGCGGCAGCTGCGGATTGTCCACGACGCCGGTCTTAAAGTAGTACATGGCGCCGTCAATTTCTTTTACATAGTTAATCTCGGTGCTGGAAAGCTGAACATGAGTAACTTCCCCGGCATCCACTGAATTTATAAACTCGTTATAAGTGGTCGTCCTTACCTGTCGCGCCGCAATCATCGGGTAGATTACCATGTTAAACACTAAGACGGCCAGAAGTACAAAGCCGTAATAGTACCATATCGTCCTGGGGGGTCTGTTTTGCTTATTGGAATCCGTGTTTTGCATATTTCCTCCGTTAAAATTATGTATTTAAGAGTTAAATTGATTATTTTAGTTGCGGGTGGGCTCATTTTTCTAAAAAGGCTTGACTACCAGACAACATGTTGTGCTATAATGATTGTACAGAAATTTCGAGTGTTTATCAATAAACAAAGGGACGGTTTTTGTCGGATTGACGGATAGGGAAAGAGAGGAAACAGCTATGGCAAAAAAGCAGCCGGAGACGACAGCGAATACGAAGCAGAACATTATGGACGCCTACTGGGAGCTCTACAGCTCCGATACTGCAGGTAAAATTACGGTCAAAATGATTACCGACCGCGCCGGCTACAACCGGGGAACTTTTTATGCCTATTTTTTAGATATCGAAGATCTGCATAATCAGTTGGAAGACGAGCTCCTGCCGTCGGAGGAGAATTTTGAAAAGCTCAGACAGGCGACACTCTCAAAGAACAGCAAAGAAATTCTGGAGATATTCATGGAAGGCGAAGAAAGCTATGGAGAAAAACTCAGCTATCTGCTGGGTTCCGCAGGTAGCCTCTCATTTCAAAACAAGCTCAAGAAATCTTTAAGAAAACAGATACTTAAATACCTCCGCCTGGATTTGGATGAACCGGATAGGAATATCGATTACAAAACCGAACTCTTCTGCGCCATGTTTTACGAAACCCTCCGCTACTGGTACGAGCGCGGCGAGCAGCTTTTTACGCGCGAAGAGATGCTGAATCTTATGCTGGAGGTTACATACAACGGGCTTGCGACTAAGAAGAATTAGCCATTATAAAATCCGCTCTGCGATAAAGCGAGCGGATTTTCATACAATCATACCCTTCATCAAACTGCAAGTTTTACTTACGTATTGACGAAGAATCTATCAATATTCCCGCCTACTTAAGCACATTAAGTGTTTTTATGCACATTATTATTGCCTGCTCGGCGCTGAGTATGGCGTTCGGGTTGAATTTATTATTTCCGACGCCACCTATTATGCCCGCGCGAGAGGGCCACTCTATAAATTGAGCACTCCAGCTCAGCAGCAGAGGCTCGGTTTTATCGTATATATCTACGAAGGGAAGCGCATAAGTCGTGCCGCCGTAGCTCTTATCGACCCCCATTAGATCTCCGATTTTGTCAATTACAGCGGCCATTTCCGCCCTCGTAATAAAACCGCTCGGATTAAATGAGTCTCCCCCGACGCCTATCACTATACCTAAAGCGCGGCAGCGCAGAATATTTTCAGTGCTG
>JAAZLU010000026.1 GCA_012799165.1 Clostridiales bacterium | reverse complement strand
TATCGCCATCGAGGCCGCGATGCTCGCAAAGAATATAGCGCCCGGACTTTCGCGCAGCTTCGCCGCCGAGGGATGGAATCTGATACCCCGAGATATTTGGAAAGAAGAGCGCAAGGCTGCCTTCGAAGCCATAAAGGAGCCGAAAAATACGCTAATTTACGCTTCCGACAGCGACGAGAGAGCCCTCAGAGCCGCCCGCGAGAACGCCATAGAGGCGGGAGTTGATGATCTGATAGACTTTTCTCAGAAAGCGCTACAAAAGTTCAAGCCGGAAGGCAGGCGCGGAATGATAATCACAAACCCGCCTTACGGCATAAGGGTCGGAGAGAAAAAGGAGTTGGACTCGATATACCTCGCACTCAAAAATATCTTTAAACTCAATCCGGACTGGTCGCTCTTCTTAATAAGCGCGGACAAAGACTTCGAAAGAAAATTCGGAAGGAAAGCTGACAGGCGCCGCAAGCTCTACAACGGCCGCATTGAGAGCTGCTACTATCAGTATCACGGAACAAAATGAGAATTTGCCGCGACTCGGCGACGCAGAATTACATTAATTTTTTCTTCTAAATGCTGCGGCGTTCAGATTCAATAAATGCAAGTAAAATTGAAAGGTAAATCTAACTAACACCAACTAGCAAACGGGCGGTTCATGCATGAACCACCCGTAATATTTTAATTCGCTATATGCAATCAGGGGCTACTTTTTGCTGTAATCGTAGAAGCCCTTGCCGGTCTTTCTGCCGAGCAGGCCGCCGCGCACCATCTTCTTGAGCAAAAGCGCGGGACGATACTTGGAATCGCCTGTCTCTACGAAGAGGGTCTCCATGATTGCAAGACACACATCGAGTCCAATAAAATCACCGAGTGCGAGGGGGCCCATAGGATGATTTGCCCCCAGCTGCATGGACTTGTCGATATCCTCGACACTTGCGACATTCGTCTCGACGAGGCCGATAGCCTCGTTGATCATCGGCAGAAGTATCCTGTTGACGACAAATCCGGGGGCTTCAGCGACTTCCACGGGATCCTTGCCTATCTCTTTGGAGAGATTGAATATGAAATCGAAGGTCTCCTGAGTCGTGTTTGCACCGCGGATAACCTCGACCAGCTTCATGCTGGGCACCGGGTTGAAGAAATGCATGCCGATTACGGGATGCTTGATGCCGTTGGCCATCTCGGTTATTGAAAGAGAACTTGTGTTGGATGCGAAGACGGTGCTCTCCTTGCAGATTTCGTCCAGCTCGCCCAGGAGCTCCTTCTTCGTCGCCATATCCTCCTTGACGCACTCTATAACGAGGTCGGCATCCGCCGCGGCGGGCTTTTCCTCAATCAAAATGTTGTCCATTATGACATTCTTT
Source organism: Clostridiales bacterium (assembly GCA_012799165.1). Taxonomy (GTDB): domain Bacteria; phylum Bacillota; class Clostridia; order Peptostreptococcales; family Anaerovoracaceae; genus RUG11894. Next base: position 670 of record JAAZLU010000026.1, on the reverse strand, counting down.
TCTTCCTCAGTCATCCTGCCCCTCTCGATCCTCTTGTCGAGGGATGCACCGAGCCTGTCCTTATGTCTCTGCGCCGATTGCGGGCTGCTGGCATAGAGCAGAACCGTGTGTCCGTTCTGAGCGAAGACCTGTGCTATGCCGGAACCCATAGTTCCCGCGCCGAATACTGCTACTTTCATTTTAAATCCTCCTTGTTGTATATAATGTTTTGCATGCAATGTTTAACGGTTTATAAACGGATTGCGCTCGCGCTTCTCGATGAAGGCGTTCATCGCATTCCTCTGGTCCACGCTCTCGAAGCAGCTCGCGAAAAGCTTCTCTTCGACGACCATAGCCTCATCCATATTGAGGTGGATGCCGTCGTTGATGGCCTTCTTGGCCGCTCTCACGGCTATTGGGGCGTTGCCTGCTATGCGCTGAGCCATATTCTCAGCCTCCGCCATCAGCTCCTCAGCGGGGTAGACCGCCTGAACCAGACCGATTTCCAAAGCCTCGGGAGCCTTGAAATTCCTCGCGGTAAATATCAGCTCCTTCGCCTTGCCAGGACCTATGAGCCTTGCCATGCGCTGAGTCCCGCCGAATCCCGGAGTGATTCCGAGGCCCGTCTCGGGCTGCCCGAAGATAGCTCTATCGGATGCCAGACGGATATCGCAGCTCATCGCAAGCTCGC
>JAAZLU010000025.1 GCA_012799165.1 Clostridiales bacterium | reverse complement strand
TCCCGCTGCGATCATAACCAAACGCCCATGCGTGTTGCTGAAAGACGTCGAGCACGATTTCGGAACCTGCAGGGTCAACGAGGAGAAGTGCCGCAGTTGCAAGATGTGCCTGAAGGCGGGCTGCCCGGCGATATTTATGAAGGACGGCAAGGCTTACATAGATGAAACGCTCTGCGTAGGCTGTACGGTCTGTGCGCAGATTTGCCCGTTTGACGCAATAGAGAGGATATAGGACATGAAAGAGACTAAGAATATTTTACTGGTCGGCGTCGGAGGCCAGGGTACCATACTCGTCAGCAGACTGCTCACACAAGGATTGATAAAGGCCGGCTACGACGTTAAGATGAGTGAAATTCACGGCATGGCACAGAGAGGCGGAAGCGTTTCCACACAGGTTCGCTACGGCAGCAAGGTTCATTCGCCGATTATCGGAAGAGGACAGGCTGATATCATGGTCGCTTTCGAAAAGATGGAGGCAGTGAGATATGTTGAATTCTTGAAACCCGGCGCGCTGGCGGTGATTAACGACTACGAGATAGTTCCTATGAGCGTCGCCTCGGGTTTTGCCGATTATCCACAAGGGACGATAGAGGCCATGGAGGCAAACTTTGAGGTGATAAGAGTCGACGCGGCGGAGACGGCGGCGAGGCTCGGCAACTCCAAAGTCATGAACGTGGTTCTGCTCGGAGCGATGGTCAGGGCTGTCGGACTGGACGATATAGATTGGGAGCAGGTGCTGCGCGAGCAGCTGAGTCCGAAGATTTTGGATTTAAATCTGAAAGCTTTCAATGCTTATAAATAAGGAGGGAAAAATGCTTAACGAATACGCCCTTCACTGTGGGAAGGTAAGAAGCGAAATACGGGAACTTTTTGAGATAGGAAGGGTAAAGAAGCAACAGTTCGGCGAGGAAAATGTATATGATTTCAGTCTGGGCAATCCCAGCGTTCCGCCTCCGAAGGAGGTTAAGGATGCATTTCTTGATGCGCTCGAGACTCAGTCAGCGTTGTCCGTGCACGGGTACACGACGGCCGCGGGATCGAACGACTGCAGACAGGCCGTCGCTGAAGATCTTCAAGAGAGATACGGAGAAGATCTCAACTTCAACAATTTTTATATGACTTGTGGCGCGACCGCCGCGCTGGTCTCCTGCATAAGGGCCTTCGTTACGGACGAGAACAGCGAAGTAATAGTAATCGCTCCTTATTTTCCTGAGTATAGAATTTTCGTCGAGGGCTGCGGCGCAAAGCTCGCGGTGGTTTCACCCGACTACAAAGATTTTCAGGTAAATTTCCCGGAATTTGAGAAAAGGATCAATGCCAACACGCGGGCCATCATCATAAATACGCCGAATAATCCCTCCGGTGCAATGTACAGCGAGAAGACCCTCGAGCATATGGCTGCAATACTTAGCAAAAAGAGCCGCGAGTTCGGGCATCCTATATTTTTGATCAGCGATGAGCCGTACAGAGAACTTGTTTACGGAGATAGAAGGGCTCCGTTTATTCCGCAGTTCTACGATAATACAGTCATCTGCTATTCCTACAGCAAGAGTCTTTCCATGCCCGGAGACCGCATAGGCTACGTCTGCGTGCCTTCGAGGGTAGAGGATTGGGAGGATGTTATGGCGGCGGTCGCCGGAGCTGCCAGAGGAGCAGGCTATGTCTGCGCGCCTGCTATAATGCAGCAGGTGATCAAGCGCTGCGCCAAAGTGAGACCCGACATTGCAATCTATGAAGCCAACCGCAATTTACTTTATAATGAACTGACGAAGATGGGCTACGAGTGCGTCAAGCCGGACGGGGCGTTCTATCTCTTCGTAAAGGCCCCCAACGGAAATTCGCAGGAGTTTTCGCGGATGGCTCAGGATGAGAACCTGCTGATAGTGTCCGCCGACCAGTTCGGCTGTCCCGGATATATGAGGATATCCTATTGCGTCGATAAGGAGATGATAGTAAGGTCACTTCCTGCGTTCCGAACTCTTATGGAAAAATGTAAATAGAACCGGAAAATATGTGAATCGACGCGCAAATCAGCTTGACAAAGAAGATTGGCATAACTATACTCAAATAGTTGTTTATCAAAATGCAAGGAGGTGTTCAATATGGCAGTACCTAAGAGAAGAACATCCAAGGCTAAGAAATCAAGCAGGAAATCTGTTAATATGGCCAAATCGGCCCCGGCGCTTTCGACCTGTTCGAAGTGCCACGAACCCAAGATTCCCCACAGAGTATGCCCCAACTGCGGCCACTACGACGGCAGGGAGATAATCGCGGAAGAAGAATAATAGACCTGAACAAAACTTTAGCTAAAGGTGGAAGAGCGGCTTTCTGCAGAAGCCGCTCTTTGTTTTATGTTTAAGTTATGTACGCAATCACGGAAGAGGGTATCGGCTGCTCATTTTAAACTTACGGTTTATTCAATTCTTCTGCGAGTTCTTTTGCTTCGCGAAGGTTGATATTTTTCTCCCCTGCCAGACGCGCAAGATCCTCATATTCAAGCTTCGAACGCCTGATTCCGTAGCCTTCGGAATGCTTTGCTCGGAACACTCCCGCGAGTGTTTCAGTTTCCTCGATTTCCCGCTTGAGGATGTATCTGGTGCAGTGAGCCTCCCTTATTCCTAGAGTAGTAGTATATTTGAAAATTGCCTCGACAAGTGTGCTCTTGTTCTCTTCTCTGCATAGGATTGATATAAGCATTCCCGGGCGGCCTTTCTTCATGTTGATTGGCGCGGTGAATACATCCAGGGCTCCGGTTTCGAAAAGCCTTTCGGCGGCGAAGGCGATCTCTTCTCCACTCATATCATCGATATTGCAACTCAGTTCGTAGATTTCGTCTTTGTAATCGTCATCAATCCCGACTTCCGCTTTGCCTAGGAAGGCGCGCAGGCAATTAGCCGCAGCGAAATCCTTCGTACCCATGCCGTAGCCAATGGCTTCCGTCCTCATAGCGGGCATCTGCGCGAATTCATTAACAAAGTGTTTTAGAAGGGCAGCTCCCGTAGGAGTGCAGAGTTCTCCCTCGATATTGCCCGCGAGGCTCGGAATTCCCTTTAAAATTGTGGCTGTAGCGGGGGCGGGGACGGGCAATATTCCGTGTGCGCAATGCACTTTTCCATAGCCTGTATGCACGGGTGAGGCGACTACTTTGGAAGGAGCAAGTTTCTTCATCAGGAGGCAGACCGAAGTGATATCTGCGATGG
>JAAZLU010000024.1 GCA_012799165.1 Clostridiales bacterium | reverse complement strand
ATTCTTAAAAAAGAACTCGGACTCGTCGTCGATTGGAGTCGAGTAAATAAGGGAGATTATTTACTGGCTATGGAACGAAGCCCTATAAAAAATGTTGAGATAAAGGTTTTGCTGAAAGTGGCATTGACAGATAAGATTAATGACCGCGAAGTCTATATGAAAGGCATCGATGCGAGTTATTACTACGAAGGGTATAACATCTATAGGACGGAAGATATTAGGAATATCGAATAGGGGCGCGGATTTCCGGCATTAACTAAGTTGCCCGATTTTATAATTAACTTGTGAAAAACCGAGGGTAGCGTGTCTGCTCTCGTTTTTATGTCTTTGTCGCAACTCGTTCACCAAAGCCTATGCACCTTCTTCACTTTCGATGCCTATTTTTAAGGCTACTTAGTCTCTTACCTCCCAGGAATCGCTTAAACTTATTGTTGAATCTGTAAAACTGCTCTGATAGAATGATGGAGGTTAGATTTGTCTAACTCGAGGGCTGCAAATTCCTAAGAGCGTTAAAGGACAGAGTATGAAGGATAGAATTGAATTGCGAGAAGATATAGATTGGGGCAGGGTGAGCCTCCTTCTTAAAATAGGTATTGCGGGAGCTTTAATCAATCTCGCCGGCGACATACTCGTTGGCTGGGGTGTTCGGAATACGGCTATAGCAGGCTTTGAGGGGCAGATCCATCACTACCTTGATGTATCGGACTTCAGGCTCTTCTTGTCTGTTATTTTAGGTATGATTGGCGTTCCGATGTCCGGCGTCGGACATATCGGTATTTACAAGCTAATCAAGCCCTATTCCCTAAAGTATGCGCGTCTCTACGGAGTGGGAATTTTCGCCGCCTTTACTTTCGGAGGCTCGGGGGTTCATGCGTCCTCGCTGGCTACCGCCTTTTTTTATAAATATATGACTGCGGCAAGTCCCGAAAGCGCTCTGGCGGCTTCCATTAAATTTGCATCTTACTTTTCGCTGCCTTTCTATATCGCCCTAATCGCATGTGTAATAATATCGACCTGTGCGCATATAGGGGCGATCGTCAAGGGTTTTAGTCCTTTTCCTCGTTGGTGTTGGGTGTTTTCGATACCGGTGGGCGCAGCGCTTATAAGCCTCGTCAATATCTTCGGCAATCATGCGATAGTGAACGCTATAAATATGGGAGCTGCAACATTCGGGAATCTATGGAAGATAAGCGGTGCTCTGCTGATGCTGAGCAAAGCAAAAGAAAGATATACTGCAACTTAGAGTCTTGCCGTTGCAAGCAGTCGCCTTCGTCCAATCGAGCTACGCTAACGCTCGCTTTCTCGGGAAGGCTTTGCATGGAACCTACATCAGTTGCTACTTCACTCCGCTTCGCTTTGTTCGCAGCAGCTGTGTTAGCTTCGTAGCTACTTCCGAAGCGAAAAAATTCTCAAGATATTTCGGAGAGGAGATATAGAAATGGAAAAGCTGAAGATAGAAAAGAACAGCGTGCAGGAAACGCTCATAATTCCGCTGTACGGGAGGAAAATGTGCTCCGAAAAGTTCCCCGAACTTTATACGGATGTTTTTGCCGAGAGGCTATGCGAGAGGCTGGATTACGACTTTTCCGAACTGGAGAAAAAGAAGGATTCGTTTATTTACGAATTCGGCGCCCTCGAAGCTGCCATGCGTCAGCTGGATATTAAGTGGGAAATTAACAACTATCTGTCGCAATACCCCGAAGCGGCAGTCGTCAATCTGGGCTGCGGCCTGGATGAAACGGGAAAGGCTTGCGATAACGGCCTCTGCAAGATTATCAATGTCGATTTTCCGGATGTAATAGCCATTCGCGAGCAATTGATTCCCGAAAGCGAGCGCGAGTTTAATATAGCTTGCGACTTGCGGGACTATTCCTGGATGGACAAGGTCGATGCTTCCAAGGGAGCAATTTTCTTTGCCGCAGGTGTGTTTCACTATTTTAAGACGGAGGAAGTAAAATCTCTGGTACTGGAGCTTGCGCAAAGATTTCCTAAGGGCTGTCTGGTCTTCGATAGCGTAGGGAAGCTGGGGACTAGGCTTATGCTTAAGACAGCTTTAAAGAACATGGAGATTAAAGATATCGACGAGTTTTTCTATGTGAACGACCCGGCAAAAGATCTAAATTGGTCGGATAAGATAAAGGTATCATTCAGGGGTTATATGCTTGGTTACTACGATATGAAAAGCCCCGGTATACGCTTCCTTCATCGCCTCCTTGCTAGGCTCGGCGACAGTCTTACAAAGATGTCTATAAACAAAATGATTTTTGAGTAGGTTTCAAAAAGAGAGCATCTTCGAATTTTACTATTGACATGCGGGGGTAATAGGTTTAAATTATAGTTAGATTTGTCTAACAAGTTAGGGCGCCGCAACGGTGCCCTAAAAACAGCCAGTGGGTTAGATATAGCTAACCTTCTTTCCTGAGTTCCTGATGAGGTAGGAGAGTCAGATGAAAAAAAGAAGAATAACACAAAATGAACTTTCAAACAAAGTGATAAGATATTGCTCTCCTACTCTCGCGGGACTCAAGAGCGGAAATATGTTCTCGATGCCCTGCAAAAACTTCCAAGATCTACTCTGCGATATAAGGCAGCTCAATCGGCGTCTCGACGCGAAGGGGGTTAAGATAATTCCGCTGAGGCATTCGAACGAGCGCTGTCTGCTTTATGTATTCCGGCCTTCTGCGCTAATCGGCGATCTTGCGGACGAGCAGGCCCGGCAAATACTGAGGGATTCGGGATATAAAAGTTGCAAGCCCTCGGAATGCATCGGAAGACTTCTCAAAAGAGTTAAGTTCTCCGAGGAATTTCCACACGAGATAGGTTTGTTCCTCGGATATCCTCCCGAAGATGTGCGCGGATATATGATGGACGGCGGCAGGTGTCCGAAGTGTACGGGATGTTGGCAGGTTTACGGAGACGAGAGTTCAGCGCTTGTAAAATTCGAAATGTTTAGGTGCTGCACGCGGATATTTTGCAGGATGGCGGCCATGGGGTTGTCCATAGAAGAGTTGGCTGTAGCGGGCTAAAAGTCCGCACAGATATAGTTTTCAAGAATATTTTAATGAAAGGATTAGGCAAAGAAATATGAAAAAGATTGCGGTAGTTTATTGGAGCGGTACTGGAAATACCGAGCAGATGGCGATGGCTGTAGCTGAGGGTGCTAAGAACGCGGGCGGCGAAGTTGAATTTTTGACTTGCGACAAATTCACGCCCGATATGGTTTCTTCCTACGATGCCATAGGCTTTGGCTGCCCTTCGATGGGAGCGGAAGTGTTGGAGGAGGAGGAGTTTGAGCCCATGTTCTCCGCCTGCAAGCCTGCTCTGTCGGGCAAATCCGTAGCGCTCTTCGGTTCTTACGGCTGGGGAGACGGCGAATGGATGAGAAATTGGGAGGACGATTGCAATAGCGCGGGAATACGATTGGTCGCAGACAGTGTAATATGCAACGAAGCTCCCGACGAAACAGCCAAAGCCAAGTGCCGAGCCTTAGGAGAAGCTCTCGCAGGCTAATATAAGTAAAGAGGCGCAATAAAGAGTAAATTTGTGCGGCCTCCATTTTCCGCACAGCTGCGTCGTTAAAACAAAAGGAGCTTAAGAGAAGGCGGGCGCTAGGTAGCTTTCGCCTTTCTTTGCTTAGAAAAGGATGGTTTTGATTTTGAAGGAAGAAAAAAGAAATTCGGCAGGAGAAAAGAAAGAATCGGCCGTGAGCCGCCTGATGGCATATGCTGGCAACTACAGGGGGCTCATGGTTTTCGGCTTAGCTCTTTCGGCGCTAGCCATGATTTTGGGTATGTTACCCTATATCTGTATCTGGCTCGTCGTCCGGGACCTCGTCGCGGTTGCGCCGAACTGCACGCAGGCTGCTGAAATCGAAAACTACGGCTGGATGGCATTCGCCTTTGCAGTGGCCGGGATACTCATATATTTCGCCGCGCTGATGTGCACTCACCTTACTGCATTCAGGACGGCGGCCAACATACGGAAGCAGGGTATGGCCAAGATGATGAAAGCGCCGCTCGGCTTCTTCGACAGCAATGCATCCGGCTTGTTGCGCAATCGCCTGGACGGGGCCGCCGCCGAGACGGAGACCCTTCTGGCGCACAATCTTGCGGATATAGTGGGCACTGCGGCGATGTTCGTCGCGATGATAGTCCTGATGTTCGTATTCGATTGGCGCATGGGCGGTGCTTGCCTCTTGTCTGCCGTCGTTTCCATACTCGCGATGGCTTCGATGATGTCGGGAAAGAACGCGGGGCTCATAGCGGAATATCAGGCCGCACAGGACAATATGAGCAAGGCGGGGACGGAGTACGTGCGAGGAATCCCCGTGGTTAAGATATTCCAGCAGACCGTCTATTCCTTTAGAGCCTTTAAGCAGGCCATTGAGGATTACAGCGCCAAGGCCGAATATTATCAAGGCGCGGTCTGTCGCTTGCCGCAGAGCATCAACCTGACCTTTACCGCGAGTGCCTTTGTGTTTTTGGTCCCCGTGGCCCTGTTTCTGGCGCCGGGCACTTTGGCCTCCGGAGGCTTTGCCGAGTTTGTTACGGATTTCGCATTCTACGCTGTGTTTTCGGCGATCGTTTCCACATCTCTTGCCAAGGTAATGTTTGCGGCGAGCGGGATGATGCTCGCAGAGAACGCGCTAAACCGTGTCGACCTCGTAATGAGCGCGCCCGAGCTTAAGACGGCTGAGGATCCCGAGCAGCCGAGAGGAAACAGCATCGAGTTCAAGGATGTTACTTTTACATACGAGGGCTCGAATTTCCCGGCACTCAAGAATTTGTCTTTCAGATTGGAGTCCGGTCGGACTCTGGCGTTGGTCGGTCCTTCGGGAGGGGGCACAACCACTGCCGCGAGCCTCATACCCCGCTTTTGGGATGTCGATTCCGGGGCGGTCGAAGTCGGAGGCGTGGATGTAAGGAAGATCGACCCACGCGTCCTTATGAAGCATGTGGCCTTCGTGTTTCAGGACAGTCGCCTCTTTAAGGCTTCTATACTCGAAAATGTTCGCATGGCAAGGCCCGAGGCTACTCGCGAAGAGGTGTTGGCGTCTCTTTACGCCGCGCAGTGCGGCGACATAATCGCCAAATTCCCGGAAGGTTTGGATACGAAGCTCGGCAGCAAAGGAGTCTATCTTTCGGGCGGAGAGCGGCAGAGAATCGCCCTGGCTCGGGCCATCCTAAAGGATGCGCCCATAGTCGTTCTCGACGAGGCGACGGCCTTTGCAGATCCCGAAAACGAGATGCTCATCCAAAAGGCTTTCGCTGTTTTGATGAGGGGGCGAACGGTAATCATGATTGCTCATCGCCTCTCTACCGTGGTCGACGCAGATAAAATAATCGTGCTGGACGAAGGGAGGCTCATCGAGGAGGGTACTCATGAGGAGCTCAAGGGAGCAGGAGGTCTCTATGCGGCGATGTGGGAAGATTATATGCGAGGCCTTGAATGGCGAATTTCGAGCGCGGGGGAGGTGGATTAGATGTTCGGAGAGAAATTCAAGCGCAAGTACGCTCTGTCGGATAGCGGCGTGGCGAACACAAAGAAGGGCGCAGCCTGGACGATAGTCGTAAACCTCGTCGTGATGGGCGGCGTCGGCATACTCTATCGGTTGATGTCGCAGTTTATGGACACTCTTACGAATGCTGCGCCATTGCCCAATGCTCTTAAATACATCCTGCTGATTGTCGCATTTATCGGCCTGTCTCTTTTTACGCATCTTAAACAATACCATGCCACTTACGGTTTGGTTTACGGCGAAGTGGAGACCGTGCGTCTAGGGCTTGCGGAACGCCTGCGTAAGCTCCCGCTAGGCTATTTCGGAAAGCGCGACCTTGCGGATCTAACGGAGACCATCATGGGAGACGTGAACCGCCTAGAGCATGTCTGGTCTCATGTCCTGGGGTATCTATACGGTACATATGTTTCCACGACCATCATTGCGGTGGGCTTGTTCATCAAGGATTGGCGGCTTGCGCTGGCTTGCCTCTGGGGCGTACCGGTCGCTTTTGTGCTTCTGCTGGGGACGAGAAAGATTTCCAACAAAATGGCGGAGATGGTTAAGGCCAAGGCGATCGTGGTTGCCGACGGCATTCAGGAGGGGCTGGAAAACGTTAGAGAGATCCGCGCCTTCAATCAGGAGGAACATTACCTAGCGGATTTGGGCGATAAGGTCGACGAGCACGAGCTCGGCATGAGGAAAAGCGAACTTGCCGTGGGTCTCTTTGTAAACGCCGCGAGCGTAATAATGCGGCTCGGGGTTGCCACTACCATACTTGTCGGAGCAAAACTTATAGCCTCGGGAAGCATCGACTTTATGCTCCTCTTTATGTTCCTGATGGTAATAACCAGAATCTATGCGCCCTTCGATCAGAGCCTCGCGCTAATAGCAGAAGTATTCGTGTCCGAAGTTTCGGCCAATCGCCTGATGGAGATTCACGACACCCCGATTGCGGAAGGCGTCGAAGTATTTGAACCCGCCGGGCACGATATAGAATTTAAGAATGTCAGCTTCGCCTACGACGAAGAACAGGTCTTAAAGAATGTAAGTTTTACGGCCAAGGAAGGCGAGGTGACCGCGTTGGTCGGCCCTTCCGGCTCGGGCAAGAGCACCTGTGCGCGCCTTGCGGCAAGGCTCTGGGATATCGACGAAGGGGGCATCGAGGTGGGCGGCATCGACATTTCAACGGTCGAGCCGGAAGTGCTCCTGAGCGACTATTCGATGGTCTTTCAGGAGGTTATGCTCTTCGACGATACGGTTATGGAGAATATCCGTCTCGGAAAATACGGTGCTACGGACGAAGAAGTCCTTGCGGCTGCAGCAGCGGCAAACTGCGATGAATTCGTAAGCAAGATGCCGCAGGGATATCAGACACTGATCGGAGAAAACGGAGCCAGGCTTTCAGGCGGCGAACGGCAGCGCATCTCCATTGCGCGGGCTCTTCTTAAAGATGCGCCCATAGTGCTCCTCGACGAAGCCACCGCTGCGCTCGATGTTGAAAACGAGACGAAGGTTCAGGCCGCGCTGTCTCGCCTGCTTGCAGGAAAGACCGTCCTCGTAATCGCTCATCGCATGCGCACGGTCGAGGCGGCGGACAAGATTGTCGTGCTCGCCGATGGGAAGGTAGCGGAAGAAGGAACCTCGAAAGAGCTGCGTGCCAAAAAGGGCGGCATATTCAGGCGCATGACGGAACTTCAGGCTCGAGGCGCGGATTGGAGCCTGCAATCATAAATCCTTTGCCTCCATCGCTCTTTGCTGTGCAACGGTTGATATACTTTCGAAAGCCAAAATGCAAGTATCGGGGTGTATTTTGGATCTTCCGCTGTATACCAAAGCAGCGCCGGATATGCTGTTTTAACATTTTTAGAATAAATCGTGCAGCAAGAGGAGATTCGGTTTGAACTGTTTAACTCAAAGGATATTTATTTTGAATTAGAAAGAGTCGTCAGTATGAGAGAGGAAATTTATAACATAGGAGGTATGCACTGTGCAGCTTGCTCCGGCGCAGTAGAGAAAGTTACGCGCAAATTGCCGGGGGTGGAGAGCAGCGATGTAAATTTGCCTCTCAATCGCCTCAGCATCTCCTACGACGAGGAGAAGACTACTCCGCAGGACATAATATCCGCCATCGAGAAGGCGGGGTTTTCGGCTGAACTACAACGAAGAAACGGAGTATGCGTAGGTGGTACATCCGGAGTTTCAGTTGCAGGAGCCTCTGCAAGCGACGCAGCGTCCGCAGGAATGCCGGGCGGCTCAGCCTCGGATTTCGATGCGCAGAATCTCGCAAGAGAAAAGCACTCGCTCATTGCCTCCATAGTTTTTGCGGGCTTACTCTTCCTCGTATCCATGGGTCCAATGCTGTTTCCGAATCTACCGATTCCGGACATCTTCTCTCGTGAAACTCATCCGGTGAATCAAGCCATATTGCAGATGGCTTTGACTATGCCGGTTCTGTTTCTCAACAGGAGATTTTTTACAAGAGGCTTTTCATCGCTCTTTCGCGGCAATCCGAACATGGATACTCTGGTCGCCCTCAGTGCGAGCGCGTCTTTCATATACAGCTTCGTTACGACGCTGCTGATTACGGATAATCCTGACTTGGTTCATAACCTTTACTACGAATCCGCCGCCATGGTACCGGCTCTAGTCTCCGTCGGTAAATACATGGAAGCGAGCAGCAAGGAAAAGACCAAGGGGGCGATACTTAAATTGATGGAGCTCGCCCCGGAGACTGCAATTCTGGTCGATGCAGACGGACAGAGGGAAGTCCCGACGGCGAGTGTGCAGCTGGGAGATATAGTGCTTGTAAAGGCGGGAGCGAGGGTGCCGCTGGACGGAATCGTATCTTCGGGCAGCGGAAGCATAAACGAGGCCATGCTCACGGGGGAGAGCATGCCGGTCGCAAAGAGCGAGGGCGGCGAGGTTATAGGGGGGAGCGTCTGCGTGGACGGTGTGCTCTATGTTCGGGTCACCCGCATAGGCGAGGATACGACCCTCTCGCAGATAATTCGCTTTGTGGAGGATGCACAAGGCAAGAAGGCTCCGATATCGAGACTCGCCGATAAGGTGTCGGGGGTCTTCGTTCCAATAGTGATGGCGATAGCTATCGCTGCGGCGATTATATGGCTGGCCTTCGGCGAGGACTTTGCCTTCGCCATAAAGATATTTACATCGGTACTCGTAATCGCCTGTCCCTGCGCCATGGGGCTTGCGACTCCTACCGCTGTAATAGTCGGCACGGGTCTTGGAGCTTCGCAGGGCATACTCATCCGCAGCGGCGAGGCATTGGAGATAACTCATAAAGTGCAGGTCGCGATCTTCGATAAGACGGGCACCGTAACGGAAGGAACTCCCGTGGTCAGCGATATAGTGTCTGAGGACGAGCGGGGGCTCATGCGGGCAGCTTATGCGCTAGAAACTCTCTCCGAGCATCCCCTTGCAGAAGCGATATGTGCCCGGGCAGAGGATATGGGTATCTCGGAAGCGGAGCCCTTATCGCGCTTTAAAAACTTGGCGGGTATGGGAGTATCGGGCTTCGATTCGGAGGATCGATGCCTTCTGGCGGGAAGCCCCGCGTTTATCGAGGACATGGATGTAGATCTGGCGCGATACGAGAAGGATATAGGGGTCCTTAGGTCCGAAGGCAAGAGCATCGTAGCCGTGGCGGTGGACGAAGAAGCCTT
>JAAZLU010000023.1 GCA_012799165.1 Clostridiales bacterium | reverse complement strand
TACCCATCTCCTCGAGCTTTGCCAGCGCCTTATGAGCTCTATTGGGCTTGGCCCAAGGGGCGATAAGGTTCTTCTTATAATAATCGTAAAAGGTCGCCGTATCGCTTTCAAAAAAATCCACGGATATCATCGCTTCCGGGCTGCGCCCGTATTCCTGCACCGCATTGTAGAGGCCCTTTTCGCTGCGAAAATCGGGAATTCCGCTCTCCGTTGAAACCCCCGCGCCTCCGAAAAACACGATGCGTTGCGCTTCTTCTATCATCTTCTTAAGTTCTTCGTACATCATTCTCACCCCCTCGGCTCTAATAATATCACAAGCCGGGCAATAAAGGCGAGTTGCTTATATGCACTATAAAGAGAGGTACATTTATACGCTCAGCGGAGCGATTGAACACTGTTCAATATCGCGCACAAAACTTTTCCGACAAAGCAAAGGCGGTCTTCTGCAGACCGCCCTTCCCGGATATGTGTGTCTTATTGTATAGAAGGAAAACTATCTGGAGGGTTCAAGGAGGCCCCCCTTTACTTACCACGCCTAAAGAATACAGGCTTTTTGTGTTCTTAATGTGAAGGCGAAGTGGAGTTTTGTTATTTTCTTTTTCCGCTATTCGCCGCCCGGGGCGCTCTCCTCCGGCTCTCCGCCGGGAGCGAGCATGTCCAGATACTCCTTCATCTTCTGCAGATATTCGAGAGCCTTCTCGTAGGCCTCATTTGCAAGTGCCCTGTAGTCCGGATCTTCCTGAGGTGACTGGGGATCGACGGTTTCGCCGGGCTCCTGCGCAGAAGGCGTCTGCTGCTCGGGATCCTTCTTGTCGTCCGGGGTTTCCGCGGGCGGATACTTCTCGGCTCTCTCCAATGCCGCCGCAGCTTCCTTGCCGCTCTCTATAGGATACAAGGTAAGCAGGGGATCGCCCGCACCCGCGCCGAAGAGCGAATCCAGGCACTCTGCGAGGGTGGCTTCATATGCGAGTTTTTCGTTGTAATACACGACTACGCGCTTAACCTCCGGCAGGCTCGAAGTGGCGGATTCCATGTAGATGGGCTCCGCATAGAGGAGCGAACCTTCCACCGGGAGCACATAGAGGTTGCCGCGACTGTATTTTGAGCCGGAATTGTTCCAGAGTGCGAACTCCTTGGATATGTTTACATCCTGGTTAATCTGTGCCTCTATCTGCGCCGGGCCATATATTATGCGGTCCTTGGGCATCCTATAGAGTACGATTTTGCCGTAATTCTCGCCGTCGGAACGCGCCATGAGTATGCCGGACATATTATTCTTGCCGTTGGGGGTGTAGGGTATGGAGCTAACGAATTCCACATCCTGCTCGCCGGGCAGCTTCATAATAAAGTAATTGGGAGTGGCCTGAATCTCCTGCTGGCCGTAGGTCTCCTTGGCGATTTCCCAAAGGTCCTCATTCTGATAGAAGACTTCCACGTCCGTCATGTGATATTTCCTGTAGACATCGGACTGTATCGCGAACAGCGCATTCGGATACTGAATGTGCGCGCGCAGATCTTCGGGCATCTCGTCCATGGACTTAAAGAGCGTCGGATATATACCCGCGAGGGTTCTTATAAGCGGGTCGCTCTCGTCGCAGATGTAAAAATCAGCATCTCCGTTGTAGGCATCCACAACGACCTTTACGGAATTACGCACATAATTGATGTCGTGCATCTCGCTGTAGGGCTCGGAGTACGGATAGTAGCTGCTATAGGTGTAAGCGTTGACCATCCAGTAAAGCTTTCCGTCTGCGACCACGATGTAGGGATCGTCGTCGTACATCAGGAAGGGTGCAATCTTCTCCACGCGCTCGGCGATATTGCGGTTTATGAGTATGCGCGAATCGCTGTTGATGTTCGTCGAAACGAGCAACTTAAGTGAGCGCTCCCGTATGGCAAAGAGCAGCCTGTTGAAGAAGTTGAGCTCGATGCCGCCCTCGCCTTCGTACCTGCAATATACGTTGGACTCGCCGCTGGGATAGTCGAACTCCTCCTCGTCGCTATTGACTATAACGTAGTCGTCAGTCGACTCGCCGTAGTAGATTTCCGGACGGCTTATCTGTATCT
>JAAZLU010000022.1 GCA_012799165.1 Clostridiales bacterium | reverse complement strand
CGGCTTATCTGTATCTCGGGGACCTCGGAAACCGGCGGTATGCTGTCGATGAGCATGTCCGGTTGGCCGGAACTCGTAACTTTGTCCACCCTGGATAGGGTTATACCGTAGCCGTGGGTGTATTTAAGATGGCGTATGAGCCATTGGTCCTCTATTCTGTCCTGATCGATTTCCCGCGCAGACAGAAACACCTGCGTGTACTCACCGTTTACATAATAGCGGTCTACATCCACATCATCGAAACGATAGTAAGTCCTTATCGATTGAGTCTGATTATAGAACTGCTGGGCGGGTTCAAAATCGTTGATTCGCACGTTCGAGAGCGTACCCATATTCGCCAACACATCCTTTTTTGTCAGGTCGTTTCGAGGCACGAAGTCCTCGGTGCGGATATCCTGTATATCGTAGGCCATGCGGGTGTATTCGATGTTGTTCTTAAGATAGGGCCGCTCCTTATTTATCTCGTCGGGCGAAACTATAAGGCTCTGTACCGCCCCGGTGGCGAGGCTTCCCGCTCCGAGCACGAGGGCCATGAGTATCGGGAAAATTATACCGAGTCTAATCTTTCTGCTCCGAAGAGCGACGACAAAGAATATTGCAGAAAGAGCCGACAGCACTACCAGGGCTCTGTACATGTTTAATCTTACGACGATATCCGTGTAACCCGCACCGTATGTGACGCCGGTGCCGCTATAAAGCAAATCGTAACACTTGAGCGCAAAGTGTATACCGACAAGCAGGAAGGCGAGAACTCCGAGTATCGATATCTGAGCACCCGCAACCTTTAGAAGGGCTTGACCCGTCTGCTTAAGCTGTCGCTGCTGAGCGTTCCTGCGATCCCTTATCTCCTTGCCGAACATGTCGAAGAAGGGGCCTGCGGGTCCGTATCCTTCCGCAGGAGGTATATCGTATTCGTATGTATCGGCCTCCGGACTTTCGGAGGGCTTCGCATAATTGAGCAGCGAAATGTAGTATATAAAGGTCGATGCAAGCAAGGCTATTACGAGATGTAAGCCGGAAGCGTTTAGAGCCTGCAAAAATTCAAGCTTAAATACATAGAACCCGATATCGTTGTTGAATATGGGGTCGTTGACCCCGAACTGCGAGGCGTTGATATAGCGAAGTATCTGCCACCAGAGCGCCGATATTACCGCAGTCGTCAAAACCGCACTGAAAACGAGACTCAGGATTATACCGACCTTGCGCATGCCTTTCTTTCCGGCTTCGTCCAGCTCGTAGCCGCCTGCGAGAAAACTGCGCTTTAGAGCCACGAAAAAGAGTGCGGCGACTGCAGCCACGACGACAAATGTTGGAGCGCCGAGCATGAGCTTTGCCTTAATCTCGGTAAAAAAGACAGCGATGTAACCCATCTCACGGAACCATAGAAGCTCCGTCAGAAAATCCGTGAGCGAATAGATAAGAACCCCTAGCAAAATCAGGACAACGAAGACTATCCATATCTTCGTGTCCTTTCTTTTTTGTGTCATAAAATTACCCCTTTTTGATTCACTTAATTGATTGTGTAATAATCTTTAATCTTTAATGTGTCTCCGACCTTGACGAGCTGATAAATTAAGCTCTCATCGGATTTTGTGGTTACGCCCTCCGAGGTGACGGAGATTTTCTCCGCAGCGAAGACATAATAAAAATCCCCGTTTACGCGAATTTCGCCTATGGAAAGCTTCTCGAATTTCTCCTCGATGAGCCCGACCTTGTCGAAATTGACGGCGCTCCTGTAAGCAGAGCCGTCAGCCTTCAAGTAGTCCAGGCATTCTCTGCCGTTTGAATGCACATAATCTATCCAACTGCTGTTGTAGGCAATGAGGGTCGCAAAGACCTTTTCCTTTTCCTCGTTATTATCCAGCAGGGCGGAACCCGCCAGACCTTCCACCTCGTAATTCTTCTGGCTGTCGTAGCCTATACCGAGATCTTCGACGACTTTCTCTATGTTCTTGTTGTACTTTTCCACGATCGAGGAAAGATCGAAGCTCGTCTCCGCGGGTCCTTTGCTTTCGCTTTCCGGCTCTGGTTCCTGAGGCTTTTCGGAGTCGTTCTTTACGAATATTCCTTTTATGGAGTCAAATCCCTTGCTGAAAAATTTGACAATTTTCTGTTCCGCATCCGTCATTACGATCGAGGCTTGGGATTCGGGAGCAAAATAGCGAAGTCCTATTGTGACCCCCTCCGCCAAGGCAATTACGAGGATTACGGCGATAAGAAAGCTCAGGAAAGTGTGAGACCTTCCCCTCGTAGTCCGCTCGTCGTCTGCGGTATCCAGAAGGCGACTCATGGCGGCGGCCTTGCCGCCGTTATCCGGGCTTTCGCCTTCGAGCTCGAAATATTCGTCTATGGGTATAGTATCGTCTTCACGTTCCTCAAGATCTTCCTTACCTGAAAGCTCATCGATACCCTCGTCTTCGTAAAGTTCTTCGTCCGCAAAAGCATCACGAAGGTTTCGCAGGCCGGCTGCGACAGTGTCGCCGGCGTGCGAGCTGTCGGTAGGCTCTTCGGGCATCCTCGGGATGCCGAGGTCGCCATCGTCCTGAAAAGTTTCGGCGTCGTCGGCCTGCGGGTCTTTAATTTGCGCAGCGCCGAGCTCTGTCTCGGAGGGCCCTGCTTCGGCTTCCGAGGGGGCTGCGCTTTCCTGTATTTCCTCCATCTCCGCAAAAGTGAGTTCGCGGGTCTTTTCCAAGTCCTTGGGGGTTTGGGGGGCTGCAGGCTGCTGCGCCGGAGCTTGCTTGGCCGGAGATTTAAAGGAATAATCTTCGCCGCTAAGGCTTGCAAAGTAGGCCTCTCTGGCCTTCGCCATGGCCTCGAGCTTCCTCTTGTGTTCGCTCGAAACTGCCCCGCGATCCTCATCGGCCGCTTCCCGCTCGGGCGCACTTAGTTCCACGGTCGCCTCTTCAGGCTCGAATCCTTTTCGGGCTCTCTCAAAAGCTTCCTTGGCTACATATCTATTTGCTTCTCTCAATCTGTTTTTATTGAGCGCGAGCGTCGCTTCCGATTCGATATCTCTGGTTCCCGAAAGCAGCATCTTTTCGAACTCCGAGAGCATATCCCCGGTCGCATCGCTAACAGGATCGTTGAAGAACGACTGCGCAGGGGTATCGAAAATCTCGTCGTCTCCGCCCCTGCTCTTGCGCAGACGCTCGTACTCCTCGTTCAGCAACTGCTGAAACTCTTCGTTCTTCTTATGGAAGGTAAAGAATTTCTCCGGGAAACGCCCGTCCTCGTCCGGCTGCAAATCATCAAACTCGTCTGCCTCAAATTTGAATGGATCTTCCGGGCCTTCCTTGGCTCTGGCGACTATCTTTTCTTTGAGCATTCTTGCATAATGCTCGGGTTCGCTTCCCTCGAATATATCCGCCGCACTGTGCTTTGGAGCCAAGTCTTCCAGATCTTTGCGCGTTAAAAACTCCTCATGCCTTTGGGGCCGATGTTCCGTGCGCAGCTGCCCTGAGTAAGCCTCGCGTCTTGGAAGCTGAATATCTTCGCGCCTCTGCACGAAATCTTCCCTGCGGACATCGTCGTAGGCCAGCCTCTCTTTGCTCTCCTCCGAAGGCTTAAGCTCCGTATATCCGGGAGGAGTTGTGGTTATATATATCTGTTGAGCAGGCTGGGCTAAATAGACCGGCTGTCCGCTTCCCTGAGGCGGAATCGTCCAAGCAACCTGCATTTGATCGGGATATTGAGGAATAAAGACCGGCTGGGCAAAGACCGGAGCGGCCTGAGGGGCTTGCTCTGCCTGAGGCGGATCCTGCCGAGGCACTTCCGTTTGTTGAGGCTCGCTCTTAGGTGGACTCTGTCGTGGTGCCTCCTCGTCGAAGATATTCCAACTAGGCTGCGGCTGCATCTCGGGCATGCGCCATGCGCCCTGCGAGGGTTTTGCAGAAGATGTAAACTCGCACTCTTCCTTCGGGCGTTCGGCTACAACTTCGCCGCTCCTGCGGGCGGGCTCACTGCGCCTCTGTTCGCGAGTCTGCCTGCCAGTCCAATAGTCTGAAGACGGAGGCTTGGGAAGCTCCCGCTCTCTCGGAATATCGTCCGAAGCGGTGGTGATGAATCCCTCCGTTCCGTCCTTCTTCATGACCGTTATATGCTCTCTGGCGGGGATATCCATATCCGGCCAGCTCATTTCGATATCCTTGGGCCTCTTCGGCTTTGGGAAATCGTAAGTGTTCCAGGACATCTCTTCATCTGCCCGGCTTCGCAGCTCTTCTTTGGTTTTGCTCCCGCACATCGGGCAGTAAGCGCGATCCGAGTTAAATTCGTATCCGCAAACTTTGCACTTCATAAATTTCCCTCCACAAGCATGAGAATACAATCCATAATATTATATTACAGAATATTATAAGTGGCAATTATTTACTGAATTTGATGAATTTAAAAACCCGGCGCGCTGCGTTGTGGTGTGGTGCACCCCAGGCGAGTCCGGGTTGTCGGCTTTAAGCTCTGTGATCCGTAAGTTGATCCAAAGTTACGCTCAGAAGATAGTCGTTTATAAGGATATTGAGCTTGTCCCATACGGGAAGCGTCCTGCACTCCATGGCTCTATCGCATGGCTCGGCGCCCGCTCCGAGGCAGGCGACCGGTGCGAGACTTCCCTCAGTCTGGACGAGTATCTCGGCCACGCTGTATTCGTCGGGACTGCGATTGAGCCTGTAACCCCCTCCCTTACCGTGGATGGCATCTACCAGACCGGCTTTGGAAAGCCTCGCCATTATCCCCTCCAGATACTTCTGCGAAAAACCCTGCCGCATGGCTATCTCCTTGAGGGGTATGTACTTGCCGTCCGTCCCGTTTTCCATAAGGTCCAACATTACGCGCAGAGCATATCTTCCTCTTGTCGAAATCATATTAATGATCCTCCTCCACGGCTGGCTTATAATCGAGTATTTTCTGAGGAATCGGAAGGCCTTGCTTCCTGTAATAATCCTCGAGCGCGGCCTTTATCGCTTCTTCGGCCAAAATGCTGCAATGCACCTTGCGCAGCGGTAGTCCTTCCAAGGCCTCGACGACAGCCTTATTGCTGAGTTCGAGCGCCTCCTCAACCGGCTTTCCCTTAATCAACTCGGTAGCCATGGAGCTCGAGGCTATGGCGCTGCCGCAACCGAAGGTCTCAAATCCTACGTCCTTGACTATGCCGTCCTCTATCTTGAGATATACCTTCATTATATCTCCGCACACCGCATTGCCGGACTCGCCTACGCCGTTGGCATCCTCAAGCGCCCCGACATTACGGGGATTGCGGAAATGATCCATCACCTTTTCGTTATAAAGTGCCATTATTTAATCCTCCTATTTGAGTATAAACTCTCTCTTTCCTTCCTGAAGATCGCGCCACACGGGGGAAATGCTCCTCAGGTACGCCACCACCTCGTCGACGGCTTTTATCATATAATCGACCTGCTCCTGCGTTATGTCCTCGGCTATGCTCAGCCTCAGCGAACCGTGCGCAATTTCCACAGCCCTTCCCAGCGCAAGCAGCACATGGCTCGCATGGAGAGAGCCGGATGTGCAGGCCGAGCCCGAGGATGCACTTATACCTTTATCGTCGAGCAGCAAAAGTAAGCTCTCTCCCTCGATCGCCTCAAAGCAGAAATTGACATTTCCCGGAAGCCGCTTCTTGCAGTCGCCGTTTAAAATCGAATGCGGTATGCGTTCGAGCCCCTCGATTAGCCTGTCCCTAAGCGGCGTAATGTGCGCCGCGCTCTCGTCGATCTTGTCGCATGCCTCCTGCATCGCGGCGGCCAGCCCCATTATTCCGGGGACATTTTCCGTTCCGCCTCGTTTTCCACCTTCCTGGGCTCCGCCCTCGATCAGATTTAAGAGCGGAATTCCCTTCCTGCAGTACAGCGCGCCCACGCCCTTGGGACCGTGGAACTTATGAGCCGACAGCGAAAGCATGTCGATATTTTCGTCCTTTACATTTATATTTACATGACCCACAGCCTGCACGGCGTCCGTGTGAAAGGTGACGCCCTTTTCTCGGCATATTCTTCCGATCTCCGCTATCGGCTGAATGGTGCCAATCTCGTTATTTGCATACATTATCGTGACGAGACAGGTATCGGGGCGTATCGCCTCTTCGACCTGCTTTGGACTTACGACTCCGGAGCCGCTCACATCCAAAAGAGTTATCTCGAAGCCTTCTTTTTCTAGCCTCTTTAAGGCATGAAGCACCGCATGGTGCTCGAAGGCCGTGGAAATGATATGCTTCTTCCCTTTCCTTTCGCCGGCGCTCGCAGCGGAGAATAACGCCTGGTTATCCGCTTCGCTGCCGCCCGAAGTAAAGATGATTTCCCCCGGGCTGCATCCGAGGCACCCGGCGACCGTTTCTCTCGCGCTCTCCAGAGCATCCTTAGCCTCCTGGCCGATGCTGTAAAGGCTCGAGGGATTTCCGTATACCTCTTCCATGTATGGAATCATCGCTTCTATTGCGCGCCTGCTCATGCGCGTTGTAGCCGCATTATCTGCGTAAATTTTCATATCTATTAAACCTCTTTATGATGCTTGAATTTTCACCATGGAGAGTATAAGGCCTTTTACACACCTTGTCAATGGGTTAATCGGGAAATTCTCTGATTTTTCAAGCAATCTGCTTGACAAGTAAAATACCCGATGTTAAGATTTACCTTGCGTTTGAGTAAAGCGTATTCGTGCCATTAGCTCAGCTGGTAGAGCACCTGACTCTTAATCAGGGTGTCCAGGGTTCGATCCCCTGATGGCGCACCAGAGAGAATCCCTTGAACAACTGGAACCCCAGTATTCTCAAGGGATTTTCTTTTATCAAATTTTCAGCTTAATGCATTAGTTTATTGCAGATTAAATGGTGGAAACTATGGTGGATATTTCCCTTCTATTATTGCAATAATTCACGCGGATTGATTTGAAATGCGGTATACTATGTGAGGAAAATGTACACATAGATAGTTTATACACAAAAACCTTATGTACTCTTTCAATTTAAAATAAATGTTAAGGGAGGCAGCAATGAACAAAGCATTAGAACCGGTCAAACTGAGGAACATCGAGCTCAAGAACAGGGTTGTGAGGTCGGCGACCCAGGACTATTTCGGCAATCACGACGGGACGGTGTCGGAAGAACAGATTAAAATTCACGAAACTCTCGCGGCAAACAATATAGGCCTTATTATTACAGCTCACAACTACGTGACCCCCGCAGGCAAAGTTTCGCTCGATCAAAATTCAATCAGCGCCGATTTATATATCGACGGCCATAAAAAACAGACGGAGGCGGTTCATAAGGCCGGAGCGAAGATTATAATGCAGATCAGCCACGCCGGCGCTGGAGCGATGGAACTTGACGGCAATCCGCCCGTGGCACCCTCGGCAGTTCCCATTCCGTTTCCGGCCTCGGATGCTACTCCGAAAGCATTGACTGCCCAAGAGATAGAAGTAATTATTCAGCAGTTCATCGATGCTGCCGTCAGAGTCAAAAAGGCGGGCTACGACGGGGTTCAGGTTCACGGAGCTCATCAGTATCTGTTTTCGCAATTCCTCAACCCGGTATACAACAAAAGGACGGATGAATACGGCGGCAGCGTAGAAAACAGATTTAGAATAAGCGAGAGAGCAATCGCCGGCATCAAAAAGGAATTGGGGGAAGAATTCCCGGTATTTTTAAAAGTGAACTCCAATATAGAAGAAAATGACGAGGCATATTATGACGACCTGATTTATGTCGCGCAGAAATGTAAGGACTTGGGAGTTGAAGCGATAGAGTACAGCGGCTTCAATTTTACCGCCCTCGGAAGGCAGGGACTTCGGAAGTATTACTTGGACAGAGTCGCTGCCGTAAGAAAGGAAGTCGATATCCCGGCAATCTTGGTTGGAGGAATCAGAAGCTTCAAGGATATGGACGAAGTTTTAGACCGCGGCATAGACATGGTCTCCATCTGCAGGCCCTTCATCAGCGAACCCGACTTAATCAGCAAACTCATAGCGGGACAAGAGGAATCCAGATGCCTCAGCTGCAGCAAATGCTTTGTGCTGCCGAAGAGAACAGGCAAGAGATGCGTGCATCATCAATAACAATGGTTAAGGCATCATATTTTCACAAAATATGATGCCTTTTTTATTATCTCACACTTATACCCCGCATTCGTCGATGTGCTGATGCTCATGACAGACGGAGCCGGTCGATTCTAAGGAGCCGTTTAGATAGGCATGCACATTTGTCTCGGCGTCGCCATCCGCTCCGATGACTACCTCGACATTCCTCTCGTTAAAGATTGCGACTGCGCCGCCGCCCATGCCTCCGCTTATGATTACATTTACTCCGCGATCGGCTAAAAAGTTAGGCAAAAAGCCGGGCCTGTGTCCGGGATTGGCGACTTTTTCGCTATTTACAATCTTATTGTCCTCGACATCGTAAATCATAAAGGCTTCGCAGTGGCCGAAGTGTCCGCTCACCTTTCCGTTATCACTTGCAACAGCTATTTTCATCATTTTTTTGTTCCTCCGTTTTATTCAATAATTCTTTAAGCGGATTGTATCCGCAATTTTGTACGTCGGTTATTCCCACGCACGGCGTGCAAGCGCCCTCCGTTATTGTAGCGCATGAAGTGCAGCCGCCCTCAGTTCCTTCCGCGCACGGCATACATCCGCCCTTTTGTTCGTCCCCTCCTACCGCCGATATTTCGGGTTCTCCTCCTTCAAAGAGAAGCTCCATCACTGCGGAATAAATCTTTCTGACAGCCCTTCCCGATGCGCAGTCCATGTCTACTATGGTAAGGCCGTCGTTTATGGCCTTTACCGCATCAGAATCGAAAGGTATAGTGCCGACAAAAGGCAGATCGTGCTTCGCGCAGAAATCTTCTATCTTCTTCGTGTTTTCTAAATTAGTGTCGAATTTATTGACACACACTGCTGTCTTCGTGCCGAATTTTGCAGCCGTATCGATTATGCGCTCCATATCGCTTATTCCCGATATTGAGGGTTCGGCGACTACCAGAACCATATCTACACCGCTTATCGAGGCTATTACAGGGCAGCCTATTCCGGGGGATCCGTCTATTATAGCGAACTTAGCATCGGGCGCCGCCGATTTCATCCGATTTTTCACTTCGGTGACCAAAAGGCCGGATGTACCGCTACCCATGCGCAGCTGCGCCGTCGAAAAGGCCTCGTCCGCGCCGGAATACAGCATCAGCTCTCCAGACACTGCCGGAACCATCTTTATCGCCCCCACGGGGCAGACGTATTCGCAGACCCCGCAGCCTTCGCAGGCATAAGTGTTCACCTTGTATTCTTCGTCAAACGATATGGCGTCGAAGCGGCAGTGCTGCCTGCAGCTGTCGCACTGAATGCACAAGTCCGTGCTCAGCTCCGCTATGGGAAGGCCGTAAAAGTCCGAGCTAGCGGGCTCGCTGTTCCAGCCGCTTATAAGATGCAGGTTGGGCGCATCCACATCGCAGTCCGCGTATGCCCGCGCTTCGGCGAGCTTTATAAACGCACTGGCTATAGTCGTCTTGCCGGTGCCGCCCTTGCCGCTAAGAATAAGCAGTTGTTTCATTCGGCACCTCCTTTATGACTTCTTCGAGCAGGGAAGAAAACATCTTCCCATATTTTTCATCTTCAATGGCGGCAATATGCCCATTCGAGTTTAGGAGCCCGAGCTCGCTGTCGAAGGGAATCCTCCCTAAAATCTTAATATCCTTTTCCAGGCAAAACTTCTCCGCCGGATTTTCTTCTCCTTCCAGACATTTGTTAAGAATCACGCCGAAAGGCTTGCCGAACAAGTTCACCAGCTCATATACCATGTTGAGATTATGTACTCCGAACAGGGTCGGCTCGGCCACGAGCACACAATAATCTGCATCTTTTATGCTCTCCATAACGATGCAAGCACTCCCCGGCGGGCAATCGATAAAGACCGGCGTACCAGAGCGAAGCTCTTCTGCTGCAAGCAGCCTATTTATTATGGGAACTCCCGTGGCTTCACCTGTGTTTAGTATACCGGTCCATACGGTCACATCGCCTGAGCCCCCCTTTTTTACCTTGCCTATAACTTTATCCCTTTCTGTAAGCGCTCCATTCGGGCAAACGAGAACGCAGCCGCCGCAGGAGTGGCACACATCATCGAATACTATTAACTTGTCCTTGATATAAGCGAGGGCATTAAAGTTACAAAAATCGACGCATCTTCGGCACCCGTCGCAGAGCTCGGAGTCCGCCTGCGGAATCTTTACGGATATCTCTTCCTCAAGAATTTCCACGGGCTTAAAAAACAGATGGCCGTTAGGCTCCTCGACATCGCAATCCATATATACGGATCCCTTCGATACCGCAGCAAAATTAACCGCTACCAAAGTCTTGCCGGTGCCGCCCTTGCCGCTCAGTACGGCTATCTTCATGCTATCTGCCTCCGTGCCTGTGAAATCCCGCGTGAATCTCCTTCAGCACCGGAAGTTCACCGGCGACAAAAGCTTCTATATTCTTCCCGGCCGGAGCATCGATGCTCTTATACAGCTTAATCTCCGCTGCCTCGAGCACCTCGGCGGCATTTTGACCAAGACGCGGTGTAAGCAAGGCCTTAGCTCCGTTATCTATTATCAATTGCGCAGCCTTAATTCCCGCACCTCCCGTGCTCTTTGCGGCAGGGTTGTCGATAAAATTATTCTCTTTAGTTTCCATATCGTAAATAAGGAAATAGGGTGCGCGTCCGAAGGATGCACATACACCTGAATCCAAGGTTTTCTCATCTACCGGAATTACTATCTTCATAAAATCCTCCATTCAAATATCACTTAACTATCTATAAAATAATGCTGCTCTGCGGATCATCGATCGAATAACCCAAAGCAGAACGCTTTATTACCAAACTTAATCTGCAGAGCGTCTGCCTCGTCCGTGTCTGCGACAGCCGCGACCGCAACCCGGTCCCTGCCCGTCGCAGAGTCCGTATTCGCCGCCCTCTATTCGTAATTCTTTACCGCCCACCAAAGATTCGGCCAGCTTTTTTCTGGCTTCCGTATATATGCCTTGAACCGTGCTGCGGGCGATGTTCATCTGCTCTGCGCATTCCTCCTGAGTGAAGCCTTCCGAATCGATGAGCCTTATGGCTTCGTACTCATCGACTGTCATGATTACGCAATTTCCGCCTCCGGCGGGCGCATCCAAGGGCCCGAATTTTCTGTTTTCAGGCAGTCGGCAAACTCGCCTTCTCTTTCTCGGTCTTGCCATAAATAATTTCACCCCACAATCCTAACTGGAGCTAAGCGAAGGGGTGCTTCGCTTAGCTCCTCTAGCTTTTAAAGATCTTTCAATTTTGCATCGATAATACTGAGTTTATCCTTGAGGGCATCTCTCTGATCCTCGAGAGTCTCTTTGTTGAGCTTTGCAGACACACGGTTTAATCCGCGGCCTCTACCTAATCCGCGCCCACACCTGCTTCCGAATCCTCTGCCCCTTCCGCGGCCTATTCCGTACCTCGGAGTAGCCTCGCCTTCGCAGCTTCCCATTCCTCTTCCGGTCTTCGGACCTTCACCCATCGGGCCTGTTCCATCCATTCTCGGCATTATATTCACCTCCTCCCGATTTATGACATATGCCATTTATCTGTATTATACAACATTTATGGCATATGTCAATAACTATTTGATTTCAATCCAAATTCACAGCTACCTCAGTTCAAGCCGATTTCACCGCTTCTTTATAGAAGCGCGCCGAAAACATGTTACAATTAATTCCCGGGGCGCCGACGCCCGCCCTTTTCATATAATGCGACATAACAGTTATCGACAAGGACGGTGTTTAAAATTTGATATTAATCGAAGGTAAGTATAACGAAGCGAAGGTGTTCACGAGCGAGCTGGAGGAGACTGCGCGGGCTCAGATTCAAAATCTCGTAAACCAGCACTTTGTTGAAGGAAGTAAAATCCGAGTTATGCCGGACGTGCACGCTGGAGCGGGGAGCACTATAGGCACAACCATGACAATCAAAGATAATGTGGTGCCGAATCTGGTCGGAGTCGACATAGGCTGCGGCATGCTTACAAGCGAGTTGGAAGGACTTGCGGAAGATGAGCTCGACCTGCCGCGCCTCGATCGCCTTATACGTTCCCGCATTCCCTCGGGCTACGAGATTCGAAAGAAAGAGCATGCATTTTTAGATCGGACACGCATCGAGGAACTGCGATGCCGCGAAGAAGGACGCAACGACGACAAGTTAAAACTGCAACGCGCCCGCCTCTCGCTGGGAACTCTGGGCGGCGGCAATCATTTTATAGAAGTAAATAAGGACGAAGAAGATAGGTTATATCTCGTCATCCACTCCGGCTCGCGGCATATAGGACTTCAGGTAGCCCTGCACTACCAGCGCCTTGCAGCAAAGCAGAAGCCTAAGATGGATAAAGATTTGGCCTATCTTGAAGGCGAGCCGCTCAAAGACTATCTGCACGACATGAAGATAATGCAGGAATATGCCGTTCAAAACCGCAAGGCTATGGCGGAGACGATATTCGAGGGGATGGATTGGCAGTGCGGCGAGCGCTTTACGACAATTCATAATTATATAGATTTGGAAGAGATGATTCTGCGCAAGGGTGCCATATCTGCACACGAGGGCGAAAAGGTTCTTATTCCGCTGAATATGCGCGACGGTTCCCTGATATGCGTCGGAAAGGGCAACCCCGACTGGAATTTCTCCGCGCCGCACGGTGCGGGGCGGATTATGTCGCGAAGAGAGGCAAAACGAGTGCTGTCGATGGGAGATTTTAAAAGCAGCATGGAAGGGATCTATTCAAGCTCAATTCGCCGCGATACTCTCGATGAGGCACCGATGGCTTATAAATCTTTGGACAGCTTGCAAGAGCATCTCGATCAGACTGCGGAGATCCTGCACCGGCTTACTCCGGTATACAATTTCAAGGCAAGTGGGGATTGACGGTCAAAAGAATCATGTGCATAACAAGCGGTTTAATGTGCATAGGATTTGACTAGGAGCCCAAAAATACATATACTTCGTGTAAACTTTGGTATAAAATATGCATAAGGATGGTGAT
>JAAZLU010000021.1 GCA_012799165.1 Clostridiales bacterium | reverse complement strand
GTTTTTTTGTGGCCGCCTAAAAAGGAACCCGCGGCGGATATCTCGAGCCCGCCAAACAATGCCGTAAACGAGCCGGTCGAGCCGGAAGATCCGCCCGAGCCACCCGAGCCGCCAAAGCCCGATCCGGTGCATCTTTCGATAATGTGCGTGGGCGATGTTATGGTCCATAAACCTCAGCTGCTTGCGGCCTACGATTCAGCTTCGGGGACATACGAGTTTAAGGAGTCTTTTAAGTACATAAAGCCCTACATAGAGTCCGCGGACCTTGCGCTGGCAAATATCGAGACCACCTTTAATCCGGAGCGTGAATATCAGGGATACCCTATATTTAATACGCCCCGAGAGCTTGCCGAGGCCGTCGCCTGGGCGGGCTTCGATGTGGGCTTTACTGCCAATAATCACATGATGGACACGGGTGTCGATGGAGTGGGAAAGACTATAGATACTCTCTCGGAGGTCGGGGTTTTAGCGGTGGGTTCGCGCAAGGAGGGAGGCGAGCGCTCGCCCGTGATAGAGGTGAACGGCATAAAGATTGGAATAGTGGCCTATACCTACGAGACCACCTATTACAGTAACGGCAACCCGTCCATAAACGGAAGCAATATCGCGGCTTCGACTCTGGACATTATAAATTCCTACGCTACGGATAAGAGCCTTGCGTACGGCACGGACGAGGCCCGCGCGAATATCGCCGCGGAGTTTAAAAGCTGCCGAGATCGCGGCGCACAGCTTGTGATAGCATACTTTCACTGGGGCGCTGAATACGGAAGAAAGCCTAGCGAAGGTCAGATTAATATGGCGCAGTGGGCCGCTGAAGAAGGGGCCGACATAATCTTCGCCTCTCATCCGCACGTCGTGCAGGCTGTGGAGACCATGGAGATAGAGGTGGATTATCCGGTGGATTCCGCGGATGCTGCGAGCGGCGAGCCCGCGACTTGGACGAAGAAGGTCCCGATATTTTACTCGATGGGGAATTTAATCTCCAACCAGCGAGCGGAGACTCTCGAGGGATATACGGCGAGTGCGGAATACACGGAGCAGGGCATAATAGCCTGCGTGGATCTGGATTACGACATAAGCACCGGGGAAATCTCCGATGTCGATATAAAGTGCATACCCACCTGGGTTGAGAAGTACCGCAAGGACGGCAAGAATGCCTACTTCGTAATACCCCTCACGGAGGGCTACGAAGACAACGAGGATCTGGTCGCCAGCGGTCACAAGGCGAGGGCCGACAAGGCGCTCAAGGACACCATCGAGCTGCTCGGGGAAGAATATATACGTGAAGACTGTAAATTTTGATATCTTTAAAAAGCTTACGAAGCCTCTGCCGAATGCGCCGGGGATAAGCCTTCGCAGCGTAAAGTGCGGGCAGGATCCTCCCTTTGCGGAAGCCTCCATACTCGCGCAGGACTACGCGCCGCTGCGGGAAGATCTCGCGTCCTTTCGCATGAGCCGCCATGCAAGCATAAAGAGCAGGGTTCGCGGAAAGACCTTGGCTATAAGAAGCGAAGGCGAGGGCGCCTTGCAGCTTATGATGGAATTTCTCTGCGCGATAAATTACAATGCTGAGGAATTGATGGAGTTCTTCGATTTTTACGAGAAGAATTTTATGTCCGACAGCGAAGCTTTCTCGCGGGTGGAGCTGAAGGATGTAGAGCTGGACCTGGAGCATGTTCGCCTCGGATGCAGCGCGCAGCTCGCGGAAGATGAAGACCCGGAGGAGCTGTATGCCGGACTTATGCCTGCGCTGGAGCGCCGCGCCATGGGGGTTGCAAAGGATATTGAGAGCGGACAGGATCCGCATTCAAATCCGGGAGCAGAGATTTCGGACGATTAGGAAAGCGGCGAACTTTACGGAATAAATCAAGATATTGTGGTGGCGGGCAGGGACCGCCACTATATTTAGGCGGAAAAGAAACACAAGGAAGCGTTGTCG
>JAAZLU010000003.1 GCA_012799165.1 Clostridiales bacterium | reverse complement strand
GTTATGTTCCTTCCTTTTGAGGGGCTTTACGCGGAAGCCGTAAATATGGGGATGATGGAATACTGCCAGAAGGAATGCAGGGTTATGCTCGCGGGTCCTTCCACGATGGCAGCCCTTCTGAATAGCCTTCAGATGGGATTTAAAACCCTGGCCATACAGAAGCGCTCCGGCGAGGTATGGAAGGTTTTAAGCGAGGTTAAGAAGGAATTCGACAGCTTTGCTCTGGTGTTGGATAAGACTCAACTCAGATTGAATCAGGCGAGCTCGGAGCTCGACACCCTGATAGGGACGCGCACCAGAAAGATTCAGCGGGCGCTTTCGGATATACAGGAAATCGGTGGACCCGATGAGGATATGGGCGATAGCTGATCTTCACCTCTCCAAAAATCCGTCCGTGCAAAAACCGATGGACGAATTTGGAGGAGTATGGGTGAATCACGACGAAAAACTTAAGGAAAACTGGGAGAGCATGGTAGCCCCCGAAGACACGGTGATAATCCCGGGGGATATCTCCTGGGCGCTGCGCTACGATGAAGCCCGCGACGACCTCGCTTGGATCGATGCGCTGCCCGGAAACAAGCTGCTTTTGAAGGGAAATCACGACCTCTGGTGGACTAGCCTTGCGAAGATGAGAGGGCGCTACGAAAGCATAGAATATATCCAAAACGATGCGCATCTTCGAGGAAATGTGGTGATATTCGGCAGCAGGGGATGGATGTGTCCCGGTTCTGCAAACTTTCTTGAGGACGAAGATGCGAACGCGAAGATATACAGGCGCGAGATTCTGAGGCTCGAGATGAGCATAGAGCGCGCCCTTGTAATATGCGAGCAGCACGAAGAGCTGAGGGGAGAGAGGCCCGTGCTCATAGGTGCCATGCATTACCCGCCTTCAAATGGTCAAGGTGAGGAAACGGATTTTACGAAGCTCTTTGCGCAGGTCGGGGCGAGCTGCGTCGTCTACGGCCATCTGCACGGAGGCGATGCCTTCGGTGAGAGAATCCTAAAGAGCTCCGAAGGCGTGGATTATCATCTGGTATCGCTCGACAGGCTGGATTGCGTGCCGAAGTTGATATACGAAGAGCTGAAAGGCGAATAATTATGAAGAGAGCGATAATTTTAATATTGGACAGTCTGGGCATAGGAGCCCTGCCCGATGCCGCCGATTACGGCGACGAAGCTGCCGATACCCTGGGGCACATAGCGGAGAAGGCCGAGAACTTCGACCCCGTAAATCTCAAAAAACTCGGCATAGGAAACATCGAAGGCGTAAACGAGGCCGTCGGACGGGTCGAAGATCCGAGCGGCTGCTTTGCCAGGCTCGCCGAAAAATCCGTGGGTAAAGATACGACTACCGGACACTGGGAGATAGCCGGCCTCTACACGGATGTGCCGTTTAAAACCTATCCCGAGGGCTTTCCCCGGGAATTTATAGAACTGCTCGAGGAGCGCATAGGCCGCAGGGTTATAGGAAACTATCCCGCCTCGGGAACCGAGATTATCGAGCTTCTGGGCCCCGAGCACGAAGAGACGGGCAAACCCATAGTCTATACATCCGCGGATTCGGTATTTCAGGTCGCCTGCAATACCGCCGTCGTTCCTCTTGAGGAGCTGTACAAAATCTGCGAGATCGCGAGGGAGATGCTCGTGGGCGACTGGGCCTGCGCGAGAGTTATCGCAAGGCCATATATAATAAACGCCGAGGGTAAGAGAGAGCGGACTTCCGACCGCAAGGACTACTCAGTGAAGCCGCCCGAACGCACGCTTTTAAATTATGTCCAGGACAGCGGTAAAGTTTCCGCTACGATAGGCAAGATTTCCGACATCTTTGACGGTTACGGAGTTGATGTGGGGATTCATATAGACAATAACATGGACGGCGTCGATCGCTGTCTGCAGGCTCTTGCGACGGATTTTAACGGACTTCTATTTATAAACCTCGTGGAGTTCGACTCTAAATACGGGCACAGACGCAATGTTCAAGGCTATGCGGATTGTATAATGGAATTTGATGCGAGGCTGCCGGAAATCCTCGCAGCTTTAAAGAAGGATGATATAATAATCCTCACAGCCGACCACGGCAACGACCCCGCGGCCCCGGGCACCGATCATACGAGAGAGTATGTGTTTATGCTCGCCTGCGGTGCGCCGCTCAAAAAGGGAGTGGATCTGGGGACGAGGTGCAGCTTTGCGGATATAGCGGCGACTTGCGCGGAATATCTCGAAATAGACGAAAAGCCGCCGATAGGCGAGTCGTTCCTGAATAAAATATTACTGTAGGAAGCTCGGGCTTTCACAGCTGTCTATGCCGCAGGAGCGAGCGGCGGAACGGAGAATAAAATGACGGACATGGTTGAAATCATAGTAAAGAAGAAGAACGGGCAGGAGCTTTCCGGTGAGGAGATTCACGGCTTTGTGAGGGGGGTCACGGATGGCAGCATCCCGGATTATCAGACCTCGGCCCTGCTGATGGCGATATGCCTTAAAGGTATGAGCAAACGGGAGACCTTCGACCTCACGGCCGCCATGCTCGAAAGCGGAGACAAGATGGATCTTTCCGCTATAAAGGGCATAAAGGTCGATAAGCACAGCACCGGAGGGGTCGGGGACAAGACCTCGCTCATAGTCGCGCCTATTGCGGCCTCCTGCGGTGTTCCGATCGCGAAGATGAGCGGGCGGAGCCTGGGCTTTAGCGGTGGCACGGTCGACAAGATGGAATCCATCCCGGGCTTTCGCGTGGAGCTTTCCTCAGAGGAATTCCTTGCGGCTGTCGAATATTCGGGCATGGCGATAATAAGTCAGACAGCCGATGTGGCACCGGCGGATAAGAAAATCTATGCTATCAGGGACGTTACGGGCACGATAGAGAATATCTCTCTTATAACCTCATCGATAATGAGTAAGAAGCTGGCCAGCGGAAGCGACGCTATAGTTCTCGATGTCAAATGCGGTAAGGGTAGTTTCAATAAAACCGAGGATGCGGCTAAGCGCCTCGGTGAGATGATGGTAGAGATAGGAAACAGGGCCGGCAAGAAG
>JAAZLU010000020.1 GCA_012799165.1 Clostridiales bacterium | reverse complement strand
GAATTTCTTTCTGAGATGTGCCGCGCAGATTCCGAGCCACTTTTCGACCATGGCGTCGGTTTGGCCCTTGTTTATCTCCCGCACGCGGCACTGGTTGCGCAGGGTCATCAGCAGATCTCCGTAGAGGCAACTGTACATCATGCCGGGAAGCATGGGAAGGCTCAGTTTAAAGCCCGGGTGCTTCTCGAGACCCGCAAAGTTTATCGTAACCACGGGAACCTGAGGAAAGCCCGCCCGTTCGAGCGCCTTCCGCAATAGCGAAACATAGTTGGATGCCCTGCACCCGCCGCCCGTCTGCATATATATGAGCGCAACCTTGTCGACATCGTACTTTCCGCTCTGCAGAGCCTCTATAAACTGTCCTATTACGCAGATGGCGGGATAGCAGGCGTCGTTGTGAACGTATTTTACCCCGCAGTCCACAGCACTGCGCCCCTCGTTTTCGAGCATCTCGCACTTATAGCCGGCCTTTCTGAAAATCTCCAGAAAGAGCCTGAAATGAAACGGCAGCATGGTCGGAACGAGTATGGTGTACTCCTCCTTCATCTGCTTTGTAAATATTACCCTGTTATCCGGTGTCTCAATTTCAGGGCCGGGAACAATCTGCCCTATATCGCAGCTGCCGCAGCTGTCGCGATTCAAGTTCTCGCATCCCTCTGAGCCCGCAAGTCCGCAGCTCTCGGAGCCCAAGAGCTCACAGCTTTCGCAATTATTTTTCATCTCTATCCTCCAAAGCGCCGATCAGGCTTCGCAGCCTTATCTTCGCGGCGCCAAGGTTATTAATTTCGTCTATCTTTATCTGTGTGTAGAGTTTTCCGTATCTTTCGAGTATGCTCCTCACTTCGTCGCTCGTTATAGCATCCAGGCCGCAGCCGAAGGACACCAACTGCACGAGCTGGCAATCCTCGTGCATGCCCACATACTTGGCTGCATTGTAGAGCCTGGAATGGTATATCCATTGATTGAGTACATTCACCTTTTGGGGGCTCACGAGTTCCGCAACGCAGTCCTCTGAGACCACGGCAAAACCCAGCGATTCTATAAGTTGATCCATACCCTGACATATCCCGCTATCCACATGATAGGGCCTTCCGGCGAGGACAATTATCCTTATCCCGTTTCGACGAGCATAGGAAAGCGCCCTCTTACCCTCGGCTTTGATATCCTTCATCCAGGCTTCGTGAGCCTCAAAACCTGCCCGTACGGCTCCTTCGATCGCATGCAGGCTGAAACCCCCGAATGCCCCGTTTAAGCACTCCTGGAGCTGTTTTGCGAGCTTGCGCGGGTTGTTCACCGTCAGATACGGATACAGGAATTTCGTATTTTCCCTAAGATCGGCCATATTGCCGTTGAGCACCTCGCTGTAGTATGCGACGACAGGGCAATTGTAATGGTTGTCGGCATAAGGATTGTCGTTGAAGTTATATGTCAGGCAGGGATAGAAAATCGCATCGACGCCCTTCTCAAGAAGCACTTCCACATGCCCGTGCATCAACTTTGCGGGGTAGCAAGCGGTGTCCGAAGGTATAGTATATTGACCCTTGGAATATATATTCTTGTTCGAAAACCCCGTCATTTCGACTCGAAAGCCCAGCCTTCTGAAAATCGTATGCCACAGCGGCGCAAGCTCAAACACGCCCATCGACATTGGTATGCCTATGCTCAAAGCCCCCTCGCCCTTATCCGCGCGCAGTTTAAGCAGCTTTTCCCTCTTGTAGCGGTAGAGATTGGGGAGTTTGGTTGTTTCGGGGTTTTTGCCCGCTGCTATCAGCCCTCCCCTCTCGCATTTGTTTCCGGATACGAATTTATCCGTTCCGAAAAATGTACTTATCGTAATCGGGCAGTGGTTGGTGCATCCCTTGCAAATCGTGCTCTCAGAAACATGTGAGAAGTTTTCCAGCTCCTTCGCATCCGTTATCGAGGAACGCTCGAGCTTCATTTTCTTTGCATGCAGGGCGGCTCCGAAGGCCCCCATCAGCCCGGCGATTTGCGGGCGGGTCACGCTCGCACCGAGCTCCCTCTCAAAGGAGCGAAGCACGGCATCGTTGAGGAAGGTTCCACCCTGAACCACTATGTTCTTGCCTAACTGCTCCGCGCTCTGAACACGCAGCACCTTATAGAGCGCATTTTTAACGATAGACATCGAAAGTCCCGCCGAGATGTCCGTTATATCCGCGCCGTCCTTTTGGGCCTGCTTTACGGAGCTGTTCATGAAGACCGTGCAGCGGCTGCCCAGGTCGACCGGGTCCTTGGCAAAGAGCCCGAGCTTCGCAAATTCATCGATGGGATAGCCCAGAGCTACCGCAAATGTCTCTACAAAGCTCCCGCAGCCCGAGCTGCAGGCCTCGTTAAGTATTATCGAATCTATGCTGTCGTTTCTTATCGACAGGCACTTCATGTCCTGCCCGCCTATGTCCATTATAAAGTCGACGTTGGGGTTGAAGAACTTCGCGGCGCGGTAGTGAGCCATCGTCTCCACGAGGCTCCCGTCCAACCTGAAAGCTGTGCGTATCAGTTCCTCGCCGTAGCCGGTGACCGCCGAACCCGCTATGCGCACATCCGGGTTTATGCGATAAATTTCGCAGAGCTGCTCCCTTACGACATCCACGGGATTTCCCTTGTTGTTGCCGTAATAGAAAAAGAGAATCCGGCCCTCATCGTCGATCAGAACCAGCTTCGTCGTCGTGCTGCCGCAGTCTATACCGAGGTAGCAGCTTTCGCTGAATCCTTCCAGGCTCCCCTCGGGGACGCTGCTGCGATGAGCCTCCAGGAATTCCCGGTATTCCTCCTCTCTCTCGAACAGAGGCTCCGCGTGAGCGGCCTTTTCCGCGGATTCGCTCGCATTTGTGAGTGCTTCGAGCCAATCCTCGTAAGTGAATCTTTCCTCTTGCCCTGCGCCGTAAAAGGCGGCTCCGAGGGCCACGGAAAACCTGCTGTACTCCGGGAATATCGCATTTTCCGGACTGAGCTTTAAGGTCTGCGCAAAAGCTCTGCGCAGGCCCTCGCAATAATACAGAGGACCGCCGAGAAAGACGACCTTTCCCTCTATCCTTCTTCCCTGCGCAAGCCCCGCTATGGTCTGCTCTACCACTGCCTGATACACCGAGGCCGCTATGTCCTCCTTTGCGGCACCCTGATTGAGCAGCGGCTGAATATCGGACTTTGCAAAGACCCCGCAGCGGCTCGCAATCGGATATACCCTTTCGCTCCTTAAAGCCAGCTCGTCCAGCTCGTCGATGCTCAGGTCGAGCAGAGTCGCCATCTGATCTATAAAGGCACCCGTTCCGCCCGCGCAGCTCCCGTTCATGCGCTCGTCCATGCCTCCGCCGAAGAAGATCATCTTGGCATCTTCCCCGCCGAGCTCTATCACTACATCGGTCCCGGGTTCGAGCACCTCAATAACTCTGCCTGTGGCAAATACTTCCTGAACAAAAGGTAGATTCGCGGCCTTTGCAAGTCCCAAGCCCGCACTTCCCGATATAGCCGCGCGAAAAGGCCTGCCCGCTATATATTCTTCGGCAGACTTGAGCAGTTCCAAGGCCTTTAGGCGTACCTGGGAAAAATGCCTCTCGTAGCGTCCGAATACAATTTCTCCGCCGTCGATTACGATTATTTTAGCCGTCGTCGAGCCTATATCCATTCCGAGGAGCAAATCCCCGGCGCTTTTTGAAAATTTTTTAAGTCTAAGCTTCCAATCCATAACTTTAACTTTATACAAAAATTTTATGAAAATTTTTCACTGATAAACAGAAGGAATTATAACACAATCCGGTAAGGTTTATGTTATCATTAATTTAAGTTTGGGTAAAACTCTAAGGGAGGTTGAGACTTAATGGGAAGAAGCGGAGGCGGAAGAAGCGGCGGTAGCAGAAGCAGCGGCAGCAGAAGCGGCGGTTCTTCGCGCAGTAGCAGCAGAAGTAGCAGCTCATCGCGCAGCAGCGGCAGAAGTAGCGGCTCTTCGCGCAGCGGTGGCTTTGGAGGAACCAGAAGCTCCGGAACGCACTCTTCTAGGAGTAGCAGAAGCAGCAGCGGAAGCTTCTTCGGACGCAGCTCTTCAAAGACTTTTAGCGGAAGCAGGCCCAAATCGAATATATTCGGCAATTATTCCGAGAGTTCTTTCGGCAAAGGAGGAACGCCCAATCCGGTAAGAAGGCGCCCCTTCATTTTCAGCGACACGGGCGGATTCAACCCGAATCACGGGAACTTCTCGGGGCCAAGCGATGACGGCGGCTATGAATCCCCGCGCAGGCGCGGCCCGCGGATCGGCACAGGTTGTTTCTCTTCCTTTTTAAGCATCATTTTAATTTTAATTGTAATCGCAATTATCTTCGCCATACTGTGGTCGGCCTTTTACAGCGACCAAAGAGAAGTCAATAAAACTACGATAAGCTATTCTACTAAAAACAGAGAGCCGCTGCCCAAAGGCTCCGTAAGAGTCCATGCAGGATACTTCACGGACGAGCTGGGCTGGGTAAGCAACAAAAAACAGCTCGTGCGCGGCATGGAAAGCTTCTACGAAAAGACCGGCGTTATGCCCTATCTATATCTCATCGACAGCATAGACGGCGAATCCAATCCCCCGCTGAACGCCTTCGATAACTTCGCAAACGACACTTACGACGCCCTGTTTACAGACAGAAACGGCGAGATCGATGAGGCCCATATCCTGGTAATCTTCCAGGAAAACGACGAAGGAGTGTATAGAAGCTACTATATTTCGGGGGTTCAAGCCAAGGCGGTAATCGACGAGGAGGCGGGCGATATCCTGCTGGACTATCTCGACCTCTATTATTACGATCGTAGCCTCGACGAGACGGAATTTCTTGCCAAGGCCTTCGAGGATGCGGGTACCGCAATAATGAAAGTGACCCGCCCGAACTGGTACTACCCCACCATCACCGCAGGCGTATTTATAGTCGTTGTGTCAATTATCGGTCTTGTTGCCTTAATCGCAAAGAAGCGCAGGGAGAAGGCCGAATTGAATAAAGAAATACTTAACACCCCGCTGGAACAATTCGGCGACCTTGCCAGAGACGATGCCGCCGAAAAGCTGGCACAAAAGTACCTTAACATGGAAGATAAGGACAAGGAGGATTATTGATGAGCATTTTATCAAGATTTGCAGACATACTCAGCGCGAATATCAATGCGCTGCTCGACAAGGCCGAGGACCCCGCAAAGATGGTCGATAAGTACCTGCTCGACGCCAGAGAGGATTTGGCGAATGTCAAAAAGGAAACCGCGACCGTAATGGCCGAGGAGACCCGCTGCCTGCGCAAGCGCGACGAAAACAAGCAGGAGATAGATAAGTACCTCGCCCTCGCAAAAGAAGCCCTCGCTCAGGGCAACGAAGGCGACGCGAAGGTCTTCCTCGCCAAAAAGCAGCAGCTAGAAACTTTGGGCGCGAGCCTCGAGACGGCATATGCGGCGGCTCACGAGAACGCGACCAAAATGAGGCAGCTTCACGACAAGCTGAGCAGCGACATCGCGCAGCTCGAAGCCAAAAAGGAAGCCATAAAGACCAAGGTCTCCTTAGCAAAGACTCAGGAAACTGTAAACAAATACTCTGGAAGTGCCGAAAAGTTTACCGAAGTTGTCGGTAAATTCGAGGAGATGGAGGCGAAGGCCGACAAGATGCTCGATACGGCGGCCGCAGCCGCGGAGCTCGACGCGCAGCCCATCGACGAGGCCGCAGCTCTGGAGGCAAAGTACAAGGCAGGCATGACCGCTTCCGTCGAGGAGGAGCTGGCCGAACTCAAGAAGGAAATGAATATCGAGTAGCAGCTATCGCTAAAGGATTTAAAGTATGGTTCAAAACCGCAATTATCCCGTTTAAGCAAAAAGGCTCATCGCTTGCACCGAAAAAAAGTGTCGGCGATGAGCTTATTTCTTACACTTACCTGATTGCGGCGATGCTGCGGCAAACTGTTTTATTTAAAAATTCAATTTCCTTTGTTATAATTCTTTCAAAGAAAAGATTTTCGTTTTTAGTAATGAAGCGACAACGGAGAAATTATGGAGATTGTTATTGTCGGCGGCGGCAAGTTGGGTCAAGAACTCTGTTACGACCTTAACCAGGACGGTCATTCAATAATGCTGATTGACACCGATAGCGGCTTGGTCAGCAAATTAGTGGAAGAACTTGATATAAAAGGCATTGTGGGTTCGGGGACTGATATTGAGGTATTAAAACAGGCCGATATTTCCAATTGCCACGCCTTTATTTCCGTAACAGATAACGATGAAATCAACCTGATATCGGCTCACATAGCCTATACGCTTGGGGCATCCTATCGAATTGTCCGAGCAAGAAATTTGGAATATACAAGAAATGAGAAATTTATTGCTGAACATTTCAAAATAGATTATGTCATTAATCAGGACTTGGAAGCTGCTGCCGAAATTCTTTACGTCATCGATTACCCGACCGCAAGCTATGTCGAACCCCTTCACGACAACAAGGTACATATGATGTGTTTTCGTATTATGCCGGACAGCAAAATTGTCGGCCTCAGCGTGCAGGAAGTAAGATCCTTCATTAAGGATGTAGTTATCTGTACGATAGAAAACAGAAATTCGGAAGAGGTTATAATTCCGAGGGGGCAAACCGTCATTGAGGCCGATACATACATAAATGTTATCGCTTCCGATAAAGACTATCAAAGAATTGTCCATCTTGCAGGCCACGAAGACAATGTTCGCTTCAATTCCGTATTCATTCAAGGTGCTAGCAGAATATGCGAATACCTGCTCCCCGAATTAAACAAACGCAAGATAAGAACAAAAATTGTCGAACTGAATAGCGATCGAGCCCTGAAACTGGCGGCATCCTTTCCGGATGCCGAAGTTGTTACGGGCGACGGATCGGAACCGTCGTTTCTACTGGAGCAACGATTGGGGAGCCATGATGTTGCAATCGGGCTCACCGATTCCGACGAAGAGAACTTAATCTTCTCCCTTTACTCGCATTCGCTGGGAGTTAGGAAGAACATCACCAAAGTAAATCGAACCTCCCTGATTAAGTTGCTCCATGCCGACAATTTGGATGCAATCATTTCCCCTCGCATCTCGATTTCGGATGCCATTATCCGCAGAGTTCGTTCACTGGATCATCAAAATAGATATCACCTTCAGGGTTATGCTCGTTTGAGCACTTCAAAAGATTCGGAAGTCCTTGAATTCATCGTCTCGAAAGGCGACAAAGTGTGTAATCAAAGGATTATGGAATTACCGATCGACGAGCGAGTCTTAATCGGTCTGATCATCCGCAACGAA
The DNA here is from genome assembly GCA_012799165.1 of Clostridiales bacterium. Classification (GTDB taxonomy): domain Bacteria; phylum Bacillota; class Clostridia; order Peptostreptococcales; family Anaerovoracaceae; genus RUG11894. The sequence continues at coordinate 8,882 of JAAZLU010000020.1, read as the reverse complement.
AATAAAATAATCCCTAAGGGGTCCGATTACCTTATGGAAAATGATTCCGTCATCGTGATAACCGTAAAAAAGCGCGTACGGGTGCTGGATGAGATATTAAAATGATGAATCGTTCATATGTCTTTTATATCCTCGGAAAACTCATCAAAGTGCTGGGAGTCCTGTTGATAGTACCGGTGCTGGTAGGACTGCTTTACAGAAATAGTGTTACGGTTTTGACTTCCTTTGTGGCCGCCATTCTGATTTGTGAGCTGGCCGGATGGCTCATGAGCCGCAAAGAGCCTGATAACAAAGAATTCTACGCTCACGAAGGACTTGTCTTAGCCGCTTTGGCATGGTTCGTTTTGCCACTTTTCGGAGCTATCCCCTTCCTTATGAGCGGTGCAATCTCGAACCCTATCGACGCATACTTTGAATCGGTTTCCGGATTTACGACGACGGGTGCCAGCGTGCTGAGCTCGACGATGCATGCGTTGCCCGAATCGCTCCTATTTTGGCGTTCTTTCACATTGCTGATCGGCGGAATGGGAATGCTGGTGTTCATCATACACATCATCCCTAACTTCGGTGCAAAGAGCGTCTATATAATGCGCGCAGAGCTTCCAGGTCCGGTCTTCGGAAAAGTTGAATCCAGAGTAAGCAGTTCGATTAAAATTCTTTACTTTATCTATTTATCGATGACTCTGATTCTTGCGCTTCTTATCTATCTGGGAGGTGTGCCCTTTTTCGAATCATTGCTACTTTCAATGGGCGCCGCCGCGACCGGGGGATTCAATATCCATCCGGACTCGATCGGCTTTTACAACAGCACTTATTTGGAAATACTTTTATCCGTGGCGATGTTCATATTCGGGATGAGTTTCGATTTCTTTTATTTAATTTTTGTCGGCAAGCTGAAGCAGGTCCTCAAAAGCGAGGAATTGAAGTGGTATGTAAGCATTGTAATTATAAGCACAGCCCTCATCACCATCAATATTTTCCCCGTCTACGGGAATCTCACCGGAGCTCTCAAAGATGCCTTTTTCAGCGTCAGCTCGATAAGCTCGACTACAGCCTATACGAATGTGAAGTTCGACGCATGGCCGCCTTCAAGCTACATTATTTTACTGTTTTTAATGTTTGTCGGAGGGATGTCCGGATCGACCGCATCCGGACTGAAAGTGGTCCGTGTCTCGGTATTTATCAAATCTATAAGACAGGAAATACGGCGAATGATATCACCGCAAAGAGTTCTGCCGATTACATACGATAACAAGCAATTGGAAACGCCAATCTTAAGATCGATAAACTTTTATCTGGCAAGCTATATGGGTGTGTTCTTTGTAGTTTTACTGCTAGTAAGTTTTGACACTCAATCGTTCAGTTGGGCTTTTAACGCCGTCATTTCATCTTTGAGCAATATAGGCGTAAGCCTGGATTTGCTCGGTCCCGGAGGAGAGTATGCCGCCCTATCAGGCTTCTCAAAGATTCTACTGAGCATAACGATGATTATGGGACGCCTTGAAATCTATCCGGTGCTTATATTGCTGTCGCGAAGCACCTGGAAACGGTAAGAAGATTTATAAGTCTACTCCCCTATCGCATAACCTCCGCCGACATCAAATCCCAGGTTACAAGTATAGACCCAGCAGATTACATCCCCGTCCTTCAGCTGATAGCGCGAAGATCCGTAGTTCGGAAACCACTCATTAACCTTGTACATCCATCCCGAAAGCTCTCCGCAATCGAACTCGTAGATGTTGTTGATGCCCTCGATATAGGCACTGTTATATATAGGTGTGTTTTCGAACTCCATGTGAATCCCGTTCTGCTTGCAAGTGCGCCAAAGGACATTGAAAACGCTCTCACCTTCGTAAAATACCACCTCGGTCGCGGGAAGTATCCATCCGTCCTCGGGGACGAGCTCCACCTTCTCCGGATCCAACCAACTAATGTTATCGTTTATCGTGGAGCAGGATATCGATATTGTGCAAGTGAATTCAGTAACACCGACCTCGACATCCTGAGGTTCTACAGGTATTGGCTTTCCCTCCGGCACAGGATCCGTAAGATACTTATCCTTGCCCGTCACGGAGTCTATATTCATCCCCTGCTCTTCGGAATATTCTACAGAGCCCTGCTCAACTCCGGGCGAGGGTTCTCCGCCGGCAAGCTCCTTCGCAAGCGCTATCTTTTCCTCGGCGCTGAGCCCGCCCTCAAGACCGCCGGGCCTTGACTCTATTCCTTCGGGTGCCGCAGCGTTGTCCGCATCCGATGAACCCCCGGGAAGTTTGCTGCCCTCTGCAGGCGCGCTTCCGGGCTCTGAGCCCCCTTCGTTGGCTCCGGTATTCCCCGGAGATTCCGAACCCGAATCGAGCGCATCAGCACTTTGATTTGAATCGGGTGCTTTATCGGGGCTTTGAGAGACGGAAGTTCCCGGTTTTTGCACCTTCCAACCCTGCAGCCCCGGCGCGCCGCCGCCGTACCAAAAGGCGGCGGCGAGCAGGGCCACCACACACACGCCAGTGACAATTTTCCATTTATGCTTTTTCCAAAACATGTACAACCATCCTATTATCGTCAATTGCAACGAGCTTTTAGCTGCAATGCCGATTTTACTCTCAGCCTATTGTAAAGCACTTTTCGCTTTAAATTCAACCCTAACCGACATTCTAAAGAGCCCTCACGCAACGAAGCGTTAAATTAAATTTGCAACCGTAAGCATATTAAACAGCATTTGAGCAATCTCAGCACGCGTTACGCAAGTTTTGGGCTCGATATTGAGCACGGAATCGTCCAGAATCCCTTCCCGATAGCAAAACGCCATCGGCCCCCTCGCCCAAGCAGCAACGCTCACATAGTCTCCGAACTGCGCCAGTATATCGCGAGCCGCAAAGTCCTCCATCTTCGTATCCAGACCGCACAGAGCTGCGGCATTTGCGACCATGGTCGCCGCTTCCTGCCTCGTTATTGTGCCTCCCGGATTAAAGAGCCCATTTCCGACTCCGCTTGCAATCCCATATTTGTTGGCACTTCCCACGAAACCGGCATACCAATCGCTCGCAGCGACATCCTTAAAGACCCCGGTATCCTCCGGCGAAAGCCCCAGACCATTGGTAACTATTGTCGCGAACTCCGCCCTCGTCATATTGGCATTCGGATCGAACTTCTCGGCGGACTTCCCGCTTATTATCTTGCGGGCGGCGAGCGCCTCGATGGCACTTATATTCGGGCTGAAAACTATATCCTCAAAAGTGGTTCCGGGGGCGACTATCGGCATGGACTTAACATCCTCGTGCTTGCCCTCAAGGCCCTCGCCCTTCTTCAAATCGACAACCTCTCCTTCCCCCACGGAAATCGCATCGCTCATGCGGTAAAGGCTATTCTTACCCTCAGCCGCTCTAAGAGCCGCGACTATCCCGTAAAAGGCCTGCTCCGAAGCCATCTGATTGCTTCCGGAGCCCGAGGCCGTATGCAGAAAACTTCCATCTTTAAGCTGGAAAGTCATAAGATTATCTAAGAGCGTCTTCCTGTTCTTAACAAAGCGCGGATCGTCCAAGGGCACGCCCAGCTCGCAAAGAGCCACGATAATCTGCACGCAGCTCTCCGAATTTGCGGTTCCCCAGCTCGAAAATCCGCCTACCGCACTCTGCTTTTTACTCATGCAGTCCAAGGCCTCCTGCGTGGCCTTTGCCACCGCAGGCTGATCCTGATATTTCGCGAGAGCCTGAAGCGCCATACCTGTAATATCCGGGTCGGACACCATGTCCCCCTCGCTCGCATAAACTGTACCGCCGAAGAGACTCCATCCGCCGTCGGAAAGTTGGCACTCGAGTATCCTGTCCACATACATCTGCCGCGTCGCCTGCGTCTTGGCCTCCTTGTTTTCAGGGATGGGATAATTCCTCGTGTCCAGAGCGATCAGTGCCCAAATCGGGCCGTTCAAGCCCTGCCATATAGTCTTATCGTAATCTCCTAAAGCATAAGTAAGATCGTAACCGGCAACATTTCGCGCGTCCTTACCGATGGACGAAAGTGCCACAATCAGCCTGCTGTACTCCGTATACTTCTTCTTGTGAAGCTCCCCCTTGCAGGCCTCAACATAGTCCTCCACGACCGAATAATAGTTCTGATAATACTCATCCGGCACCTTATGGCCGCTGCGGGCAAGACCAATAACGGCCCACTCCCCGCCGATTGAACCAATCTGCGGATTCTTAACCGCATTTTGCATATAATGAGCCGCCTGCTCAACAGCCTCTCTCAACTCTTCGTTTGAGAGCGCCATTGCCGGGCTCGTAATCCCGAACAATAGCGAAAGAGCCATAATCAGAGAAATAATTCTTCTTTTCAATCCCTTTTTCACGAAGTCCTCCTAAATTTAAAAACCGCGCAACGCTGAAGTTTCAATGTCTTGCCGGATTGCATTCGCGCATTGATAATACCACGACAACTAAGAATTTACCACCCCGTAAAACCGTAAGAATGTTTTAATTCTGTCCATTACTTAACATACACCGGCCTTGCTCCCGCGGCATCGACCATACGCAGCAATGCCAGATTCGCCTTGATAAGCTCGAAGTTTTTCCGCTCGCCCAAATGCGGCCTAATTGCCTCCGCGATAGCGGGGAAAAGCTGAGTTTCGTGGCCGTCAAAATCGAAGACGAGCATCAGGTGTTCGGAGCTGTCGCCCTCTCTGATTGCGGAAACTATGTATACTCTGTAGACCTCGGGGCGCCCCTCCACTACTGCGCAAATTGCATCGACCAACTCCTGCAAATAGTCGCCGGTGCTCTTAATCGTGAGCCTCCCGGGATTCTTCAGCCTGCTGAGCGACACCCCCGTGGTCGCGCTGTCAATCTCCTCTATGCGCTCCCTATTCAAAATCAGATGCCTGCCGAAGGGGTTTATAACGAGGCCGTCCAGCCTTAAATCGTCGATAATCAAATGTTTTAGGGTGCTATACGAAAAAATCTCAGGCACGCAGCCTTCCGGCAGCAGTTTATTGAGCTCTTCCTCGCAAGTAAAGATAGGAATTAAGACCAATATGCCGTCCGCCCTTTCTGCGGCGACGGTAGCAAGCTCCTTTCCCTCAAAGTTTGCGGGAACTATAAATTCCGCCTCCTGCAGGGCGAAAAAGAAGTCCTTTAAGATTTCCGGTGTAGGCTCGGAGCCGAGCGACTTTAAACTGCCCTCTATACCCGATCTAAAATTCTCAAGATTCGTGCTCATGTTTCTCCAATGCATATTCGTGTCTACATAAATCAGGTGGCAGGGGTAGGCAACTCTTAGCCACCCACCCCCTTATTATGAGGAAAATTTACACCTGCTATTTTATTTCACTACATTCTCAAGGAAGAATGTAAGTATCACAGCCGCCTCCGCACGCGTTGCGATGCCCTTGGGCACCATCGTGCTCTTCGTGCGGCCCTTGATGAGCCCCTCCGCATTCGCCCACTTTACTGCGAGTAAAGCCCAATCGCTTATCTCCGCGATGTCGGCAAAGGCGGAAAGGTCTCCGGCCTTAGTTGTATCGTATTTCTTGTATTTTGCGTAGTTGTGCAGAATGGTAGCAATCTGCTCTCTAGTGATATTATCGTTCGGAGCAAACTTGCCTTCTCCTGTGCCGCTCACTATGCCGTTTGCCGCAGCCCAGGAGATTGCATCCGCATACCACTTGCCCGCCTCCACATCCGTAAATGTGGCTGCGCTGCCGGGCTTCGGCGCGCCTTCTAAGTTATGCAGCATTGTAACGAGCATCGCGCGGGAAAGCTTGGCTTCCGGAGAGAACTTCGTCTCCGCGGTTCCACTCATAATTCCTCTGTCGAAGACATACTGAATGCCCGCCTTAGCCCAGTGATTCGCCACATCGCTAAACTTCATCTGCCTGCCGCCCAGCACTACGAAGGTGCTCAGGTGGCTGACGCTTACGCGCACATAGAGCTTATCGCCGATCTTTACGCACTTGCCGTCCAGCATCTGCTTTGAGCCGTCTGCGGATATCTGCACCACGCTGTAGGTCCTGCCTTCGACATACTTGTCGCCGACGGGAATGTCTATCGTGATGCTCTTTCCGCCGAAGCTCGTTATCTGCTTGCCGCCGGAACTTACCGTAACGGAAACTACTATTCCGCTCGATGTATCGACGGTCTCGTCCGCGACATCCGACTCTTCCTTTGCCGCGACATTTATCGCGATATCGGAGCCTTCCGCGCTCTCAGCGATGGAGGCCAGGGCCTCCGCCGGGACGGACACATTTCCTGCCGATGTTTCGACATTCAGATCCACATCCTTTTCGGCGGCCATCTCCTTTGCGGCAGCCGTAGGAACAATTACGGCGACGCTCCTCGCATCGTCCGCCCCTTCGGGCGCAATCGTTACAGCCTTTTGCTCGCCTGCCTTCGCGGCCTTTACAGCATTGTTTATTTCGGTATCAGTTACAGCTGCCGTTGCCGTTCCGTTTGACACAGAGGCTTTCGGAAGTATGGTCGTGCTATCCTTTTCTTTAAAACTTTCATAAGGCTCATTTCCCCAATCCTCAGAACCTTCTTCCCGCGTGTAGTCGTCGGTGTAATGGAAAACGACACGGTCTCCGTCTTTAAGCAACTGTTCGCTGACACCAAGTAAGGGATGTCGTTTATTGAGCGTATACATCCAGCCGGATTTTCTGCCGTTTGTAAATTCGCCTAGCAGGTCTCCGTCAGGAGTTGTAATAGACTGAATATAGTTTCCTGTTATGCCGTTTTGAACATTATCGTTGTACCAGGAATACCCCTTATCCGTCAAAGCCTTTGCAATAAGATCCATTACGAAGGAATTGAAGGGCATGGTATACGATTTTTCCGCTATCCAAGTCTCCAAATTTCCGTCCTTGAGCGTGTGGACTTCTCTATCTTCATCACTGTCGTGAATCCTATCTCCCAGCAAAGTGAAATGCACGTTAATTTCGCTATTTCCTTCTGCTCCACTACCCCCCTGTCCCTGAAGCACCATGATTTCAAATATAGCAACATGGGGAATGTCGTTTTGGGTGTAGGTGGCTGTTATTGTCTGATGTCCCTGAGTTTTCTGCTCATATCCCGTATATACAACACCAGTAACCGCTTCGGTACTGTTGTCGCTGTAGATGGCCGTTGCACTCATACCGTCAAAATCCACCACATCGTCGGTAGTATAGCGCTTGTTCTCATAACCTGCGATGATGAGCGACCTCAAGTATTTGCCACTTCCGCGCTCGGGATGTGCGAACCCCTGTATCCAGTTTCCGCTGCTATTTACGCCGCTGTTGAGTGCAGCCAAGGTTGTCCCGTCGCCGAGCTCGACTGCTGTCGCCGCCTTGGCCAGCTTGTCTGCATCCTCGTCTGCAGGTTTGTCAGTTCTGCCGAAACGCTCAGAACTTATATCAATATTCTTAATTCTACCTATACCCTTCGTTGCACCACTTCCCTCAGCAAAGAAATTGTTGCTGACGATATTGAAGCGGTTTAGCGAGGTTAGATAACCAATTGTGCCACCCACATTACTTCCGCTGGCTTGAATCGTCCCTGCAAACAGGTTGTTCTGAATCCGGCCTATGCCGTTGACCCAGTTTTGTTCGCAGCCCGGTTCGCCGCCCAGAATGCCGCCGACATAATCCCTGCCCTGAACGGCTCCCGTAACCAGACAGTCTTGAATGGTTACGCAAGGTGTATTGGGTGCGGTTCCTTTGCCATAATACCCGGAACCGATGATACCGCCCGCATAAGTGCCCGTGGCCTCGACAGTGCCATGGAATTCGCTGTCGTAGACCCGGCAGGGACCCATGGACTGACCCTTTATTCCAATAAGGCCACCTACATTGTTTACGCCGTATACCGTGGCGTAGCTGACGGAATCTATTATGGTGCCGTTGAAAGCTCCGCCAAAAGAGCCGATATTGGACTTGCTTTTGTCGTAGCCGATGACCACGCCTGCCTCAATAGTACAGTTTGAAATATTGACATGGTTGATTCCGGAAGCATAGCCGCCGATAAAGCCGGACTCCAATGTTTTTGAGCCCGCTTTCAGCGTAACATTGTATATATCGATTGTGGTGCTGTCGGATTTGGCATATTCGCCGTAATTTCCCGACACGCCATAGTCCACAGTATAATCCTGAACAAGGCCGTAGCCGGCAATTTCCTCACCATAGATGTTCAGATTTTTAACCGTGGCATGACGTACACGGCCTAACAGAGGTAGGCCGCCTTTTGCGACGGTCAATGTTTTATTCCCACCGTCAATGCTACCGCTGAAGAATACGGATTTTCCAATCGGCTCCCAGTCCGCCGGAAGGGAGATATCGTTTGTGATTTCGAAATAACAGTCTTCAAAGACCTCGTTGTCCGTGTTGACCCGCTCCTGCAAAGTTTGCAAGTCCTCGATATTCGTAATAAGCCAAGGACTTTCTGCCGTTCCCTCGCCGGAGAGCGAAATGGCTGGGCGCTCATATACATCGAACTTCAGCTCGGCTTTGTGTGTGTCTGCCGTTGCAGTATAGATGTTTCCGTTGTAGCTTTTAACAGTGTTTGTGATCTGGCAATAATAGTAAACATAACCAGGTGAATTTGAGGTCGGGGGCTGATAGATACTTTCTGTGGCTCCGTAGATTGGACTGAATTCCCCTGCATAATCCGTACCCATATACCACTGGTAGCTGAGCGCGCCGCCATCATATGAGGCGGCCTGTACTTTAAGCGGATTGGGAACATTACCGATGAAAAGATTTCTAGTTTGCCCATAAGGTCCCCCATTTGGGTTTATCTGGGGTTTATCCGCTTTGATTGCCGCAACCTTAAACGGAACGGAATTCTCGCTCGTTACTTTATAGTCATTGCTGTTAATAGTGCAGGTGACATCGCAGGTCGCCGTAAAAGTTGTCTGAT
>JAAZLU010000019.1 GCA_012799165.1 Clostridiales bacterium | reverse complement strand
GTTAAAGTCTCTAAGAATATACTCGCTGCCGTCGGGGTACATAAAGTCCACATTCTTAAACTCGATGTCGCCCTTTATCTGCTCCCAGTTTTCCTTCTTGGGATTGAAGGCGTCGCCGTATTTTTCTATAACCTCGGGGGTATCCTTAACGCTCGACTCGAGCTCCACGAGTTTCGTGTAGCGGCCGATATTGACCTGGCCCATAACCAGCAGTCCTAGCACCTCAACTATCCAGCGCACCGGTTCCATCAGGTCCTGTGCGTAGCTCATGAATACGGAGAAGGTTCCGACATTTTCCGCGGCGATGACCCCGCCCTTCCAGAGTACTATCGCAAGCGCGCAGGAAGAGGCGAGGTTCGTCATTACGGAGAAGCTGCCGTGAATGAGCACATACTCGATTACCTTCTTCTTCATGTTTGCGGTCTCGGCCTGAAAATCCTCGTCCATCTTTTTCTCGATGCCCAGGGATTTGATGGTCTTCGCTCCGATTATGCCTTCGTTAAGATTGCCAGTTATCCTCGAATTTATCTCCCGGATTTCGTCGTGCATGGTAAACATCTTCTCCTGAAACAAGGAGAAGAAGATAGCAATCACGGGAACTATCATCAGAATCATCAGGGTCAGCTTAACATTCAAGCTTAGCATCACCACAACTGCGGACAGTATATAGAACAGGAAATATATTCCGTCGGAAAATTGCCAGGAGAACATCTCGCCTATGCGCCCCACATCGCTCATTACGCGGGCATGGATGTAGCCGACGCTGTTTTGATTGTAGTAATCAAACGACATCTCCTGAAGATGCGCAAAGGCGCGGTTCCTCATATCTCTGTTCATCTTCAGCTGCACCGACATGATGGTTGCGATGCTGAAATAGCCTATGATGCCAACCGCAAGCACGAGCAGTACATAGGCCGCGATAAACCAGCCGAGGTTTTGCAGCGTACCCTTCTGCACGAAGTTGTCCAGAGCATACTTCTGAAACAGCGGCCTCACAACATCTGCAAGACCCATGGTAACATGCATTATGCCTGTTAAGGCCAGCGATTTTTTGTATCTTTTTAGGAGCGGAAACATCTTCGGAATTCCAAAGAAGGGCAGCCCCTTTTTCTTCTTTTTATCAGGCATCCGCAACCTCCACTCCGAGCTGTATCTCGTAAATCTGTTGATATATGCCGCCCGCGCTCTTCAGTTCGTCCGGGTGGCCTTCCTCTATTACCCGTCCCTCATCGAGCACCACGACCTTATCCGCCTTGGACAGAGTCGTAATCCTGTGAGAGATGATTATTATCGTCGCCTTGCCGAAGCGCTTTGCAAGTGCCGCCCTTATCTTTGCGTCGGTCTCGTTATCCACGGCGGAAAGGGAATCGTCGAAGATCATTATCGGCGCCTCCTGAGTGAGCGCCCGCGCAATGGCCGCCCTCTGCTTTTGACCGCCGGAAAGGGTTACACCCCGCTCTCCGACGAAGGTCTCGTAGCCCTCAGCAAAGCCCTCCACAGAGGAGTCCAGGCAGGCGTCCCTTGCCGCAAACTCGATCTGCTCGCGGCTTATGCCGGGCCTTGCGATTCCTATATTATCCGCGATGGAGCGGCTGAAGAGATAGGGCTCCTGAAGGACCATAGCTATATTCTGACGCAGAAAATCGCTGCGCACATCTCTTATATCCGTTCCGCCTATACTTATTTTGCCGCGCCCCTCCTCGAGCGGATACATCTTATTCAGAAGCAGCATAAGGGTCGATTTTCCCGAACCCGTACCTCCGAGGATTCCGAGCGTGCTGCCGCCTTTTATTTCTATATCTACGCAGCAGAGAATATCGCGGTCGGCCTCATATCCAAAGCTCACATTTTCGAACTTTATATCTCCGCTCATATCCGTCTTCGCACCGGAAGTCAAATCTTCCTCCTGCGAATCCATGATGTATGCGATTCTCTCCAAGGATACTCCCGCCTTGGACATGGCTGAGAGCATGCGTCCAAGCCTTCTTATCGGAAACGAGAGCATGGCGTTGTATAACATAAATGCTATGTATTCACCTGCCGGCATCTCTCCGCGCACGGCGAAGACCGCGCCGAAGACTGTAACCAGGAGCATCTGGATTCCGCTGAATACATCCTGAGAGGAGAAGAATTTTCCCATCCTCTTTCCCTGCTGAACCCAAAGTCCCGTATAGTGTTCGTTCAACTCCTCGAAGCGTTTTCTTTCGTAAGCCTCACCGCCGAATGCGCGTACTACCCGCACGCCAGTCAGGTTCTCTTGAACCGCGGCGGAAACCTTCCCTTCGGTTTCATCGCAGACTCTAAAGCCCGCGGCCATATCCTTTCTGAAGTACACCGAGTAAAAGAGCATAAAAGGTAGCGGCAGGGCCGCAACTAATGCCAGCTTCGTGTCCATTGAGAACATGAAGTAAAGCGATAGTACCAGGTATATACTTATTCTGAACACGGAGGTCAGCTGCTCGGCGACGAAGGTCCTTATGGTATCCACATCTGTCGTGCAGCGCTGTATTATATCTCCGGTGTGATTTTCCATATGCCAGGAATAGGGAAGGCGCTCTATGTGCGAAAAGAGGCTGTCGCGCATATTCTTGACGAGTATTTCGGAGGCTGCCGTATTGGAAAGGCTCGTCGTAAATTCCGCAATTATTCGGACAGCTGCGACTGCGACTACCGCAAGCGCCATAATCCAAAGATTTTCTCCGAGGTAGGCAAAGCCGCCCGCCTCTTCCACGATGGCATTCACCCAATCCGGGAAGGTCGAGGGCTTGCCGCCGATTGCATTATCAATCGCGGCCCTGATTATCTGAGGATTGAGCATCTCGCAGAGCGAAGATAGAGCCGAAAAAAGGACGCTCAAAATAAAAAGGAGCTTACTTCCCTTTAAAAACTGAAGTAGCAGCCTCGCGTAGCTCATCTTCGATTTTAAATCGTTATGCGGTTTTAAATCTTTGTCCTTGTTTTCCATAATATCCGTTCGGGTTTCACGACCGGGTGAAAAGCCCGCAAATGTAAGAGTACCAAAAGAGCGGGGGAAATTAAAGATAGGCTAAGGTTTTGTAACATATATGATATATTTTTTTGTTATTTATAGCTTCGGGAGCAGCTCGCAGCTCCTTTATTGCCGTAGTTGTGATATACTAATCGTTATGAAATTTGAGAGCATTATACAACTCAAGGATGTGGAATTCAGCTATCCCGCTCAAGTGGAAGCTGCCGCGCCGGCGAAGGCTTTGGACGGGATAAGCTTGGATATAGAGAGAGGAAGCTTTGTGGCGATAGTCGGGAGCAACGGCTCCGGCAAATCGACTCTTGCAAAGCATTTTAACGCCCTGCTGCTTCCCGGCGGCGGGGAAGTTATCGTGTGCGGAATGAAGACCTCGGATCCCGAATGCACCTGGGAGATACGCAGGCGCTGCGGCATGGTCTTTCAGAACCCGGATAATCAACTCGTCTCCTCGGTCGTGGAGGACGATGTTGCCTTCGGCCCGGAGAACATAGGCGTCGAACCCCTGCGCATAAGAGAGCTCGTCGATGAATCGCTTAAGGCGGTAGGTATGTACGAGCATCGGAAGAAGGGGCCTCATCTGCTTTCGGGCGGGCAGAAGCAGCGGGTTGCGATTGCGGGAGTGCTCGCCATGCAGCCCGAATGCATAGTCTTCGATGAACCCACCGCAATGCTCGATCCCGCCGGGCGCAGAGATATTTTAAAGATAATAGAGGCTCTTCATGAGGAGGGTAAGACTGTAATACTTATAACTCACTTCATGGAAGAAGCCGCCCTTGCGGAGCGGGTCATCGTATTGGAGGGCGGCAGGGTAGCCTTCGACGAGGCTCCCGATAAGCTCTTCAGCAGGGCAGCAGAACTTGAGAAATACAAACTCGGGCTTCCCTTTGCGGCTTCGATGGCGCAAAAACTCAGAGCGCTAGGCTTGAAGGTGCCGGAGGGAACTATAACGCAGGAAGGGCTGGCGGATTTTATATGCAGATAAGAGTCGAATCCCTCAGCCACATCTATGCCGAGGGCATGCCTTTCGAGACCGTGGCTCTGGAAGATATAAACTTTACGATAGAAAGCGGCAGCCTGACGGGAATAATTGGCCACACCGGCAGCGGCAAGTCCACCTTGATGATGCATATCAGCGGGCTTATAAAACCGAGCTCGGGCAGGGTATATGCGGGCGGAACGCAGATAGGACTTAAGACTAAGGAGTCCCGCGAAGCCGCGAGGAAGATAGGTATAGTATTTCAGTATCCCGAGTATCAGCTTTTCGAGGAGACTGTGCTCAAGGATGTGAGCTTCGGTCCTAAGAACTTCGGCTTTTCTCCGCAGGAATGCGAGGAAAAGGCTAAAAAAGCCCTGGAGTTGGTCGGCATCGACCCGGACGAAAAAGGTAAGTTCTCGCCCTTCGAACTTTCGGGAGGCGAAAAGAGGAGGGTCGCGATAGCAGGCGTGCTCGCCACCGAGCCGGAGGTTCTTATACTTGACGAACCTACCGCGGGGCTCGATCCCAGGGGGCACCGTGAAATACTGAAGATAATCGAGCAGATAAGGAGGCTTCATAAGCCGACGATATTGCTCGTGAGCCACAATATGGACGATATAGCCGCCATGGCGGATCAGGTCCTCGTAATAGACGGGGGAAGACTTGCGATGGACGGCACAGCCGCAGAGGTCTTTGCAAGGCGCGAAGAACTTGCTTCTATGGGGCTGGGGCTTCCGTCTACGAGCTCGCTTTTGAGTGCGCTCGCGGCCCGCGGCATGGAGATTCGCACGGACATTTTTGATGAAGACGAGGCTGCCCGCGAAATTGCGCGCGCTCTGAGGCAGGATTGATGGCGATAAAGGACATTACACTGGGACAATATTTCCCGGGAGAATCGGCGGTTCACAGCCTGGATCCCAGGACGAAACTGATAGGCACGGTGATATTTATCGCGTCTCTCTTTGTCGTCGACAGTTTCGGCGGCTTTGCAGTCTGCGCTCTCTGCCTGCTCGCCGTTGTTAAGCTCTCCGGCGTTCCCCTGCGCTTCCTTATGAGGGGCTTGCGTGCGGTGCTTATATTGATAATTTTCACCGCCGCCATAAATCTCTTTATGACTCCCGGCGTCGAAGTTTGGCGTCTGGGATTTATAAAGGTGACGGAGGAGGGAATCTACAGGTCGGCTTTTATGGCGATAAGGCTGGTGCTGCTGATTTTGGGTTCCTCGATGCTTACGCTTACTACTAAGCCCGTCACCCTGACGGACGGCCTGGAGAGACTGTTTCGACCCTTCGGAAAGCTCGGGCTTCCGGCTCACGAGCTCGCGATGATGATGACCATAGCCCTGCGCTTTATACCCACCCTGCTCGACGAAACGGACAGGATAATGAAAGCTCAGATGGCGAGGGGTGCGGATTTTGAAAGCGGGAATCTTCGCGAGCGCGCCAGGGGGCTCATACCCCTGCTGGTACCGCTGTTCGTATCGGCGTTCAGAATAGCCGCAGACCTTGCGATGGCCATGGAGGCCAGGTGCTACCGCGGAGGAGAGGGGCGGACCCGCATGAATGCGGTCGAATTCGGGAAGGGAGATTATGCGGCCTTCGCATTGTGCGCCATGATGCTGGCCTTTGCAATCTTATCCCGCAAGCTGAACTGGTTTTAGGCCGGGCAAAACATTTTGAGGTGTTTAAAATAAAGAGAGATTCGGGATATTGGACAAAAGCGGCGATAATCGCCGCCATATACGCGGCGCTCACCTTGTTGATTTCCCCGCTATCCTACGGGCTTATGCAGGTCAGGATTTCGGAAGTTTTAGTTGTACTATGCGTATTTGCGGAGTATGCTGTTCCCGGAATAACGGCGGGCTGTCTTATAGCTAATCTACTCGGGCCCAACGGCATGCTCGATGTGGTCTTCGGGACTCTGGCTACCTTTATAGGTTGCCGCGCGACTTACGCTCTGAGGCGCTATTCTTATTGGGCGCCAATGGCGAATGTC
>JAAZLU010000018.1 GCA_012799165.1 Clostridiales bacterium | reverse complement strand
GACAGGAATAGGCAAGGATCCCACGGCCCATGCCGAGATGAACGCGATAAGGGATGCCGTGAAGGCCCTGGGTGGTTGGAAACTGCCGGGATGCGACATGTATGTTACGGTCGAGCCCTGCAGCATGTGCGCAGGTGCAATAGTGCTCGCGCGCATCGATAGACTTTTTATCGGCACTGAGGACCCCAAAGGGGGAGCCTGCGTGTCGCTCTACAGAATAGTTACAGACGAAAGGCTCAATCACCGCGTGGAATTGCACACGGGGATTTTGCGGGAAGAGTGCAGCGCGATTATGAAGGATTTTTTTGCAGCTCTGCGCTCCGCAAAACTTGAGCTCCCGGAGGAAAACGAATAATGAAGCGAAAAATTTTTGTCTTGGTTCTGCTCATAGCTCTGATTGCGACAGGTGCATCTTGTGTCTTTGCGGAAAGCTCGGAACTTGAAATTGTCAAAACTTCTCCTGCCGACGGAGACAGTGGCTTTCAGCCCGCGAACATGGCTGTAAAGATAACTTTCAGCGAGGATATGGTGGCGGACGAAAGCATCATAGATTCCAATAAAAGCAAATTTCACATATATGCCCAAGACGGGAGCGAGCTGGAATTCGATATTGTTTATAATTCTAAGAAATATCCCGATGAGCTCTGGCTCGTAATAACTGCGACGCTGGAGTCGAACTCGCCGTACAGGGTAGTGATAGATGAGGGTGTAAGGTCTTCCTCCGGAGCGACGCTCGCCCGGGGAATGGAGCTGACATTCCGCACGAGAAATACATCTTTGGATCAAAAAATTTCCATGGGAATGATGATCGGCATGATGGGCCTGATGTTTTACATGACCACCAAGGCCGCAAAGAAGAGCGCCGAAAAGGCGGATCCGAAATCCGTGGAAAAAGTGGGGGACGATAAACTCAATCCCTACAAAATTTCCAAGGAAAAGAACATAAGCCTCGATAAGGCTCAAGCCATAGTCGAAAGACGCAAGGCCAAGATAGACAAGAAGATGAGTAAAATCGAGGAAGCTCGCCAAAAGAGGGAGGCGCAGAAGGCGGCCTATGCCGCTCAGATAGCAGACGAGCTCGTGGAGTTGGAGCGCAAGGCACTGCGCGAGGAGGGTATATATCGCGTGAGCCGCCCGCATTCCATGAAATCCGTTACAGGCAGCACTCCCAGGATCGTGGAACGCAGAAAGGCCGCGAAGCGCAAATCTGCAAGCAGATCTTCGCGTAGAAGAAGATAATATAAAAAACATCATTGAAATTTAAGCCGTCTTGCCTTAAAATAGCTGTGCGCGCCAAGGCGACGGCAATATGCCTCCATAGTTAAATGGATATAACGGAGGTTTCCTAAACCTTTGTTCTCGGTTCGATTCCGGGTGGGGGTACCAAAATAGTCGAAGGTCGAACATGTAATAAATGTTCGACCTTCGTCGTTTTCGGCTTGTCTTTTTTCGCCCTGCCATTGTTGCACTTCGTCGCTCCGGTGCTCATGTACCTCAAGTACGCTCCGCTCCGAGCTCCTCGTGCGCCTCGGCAGGACGAAAAAATCCTGCGCCGGTTTAAGCTTTTATCTTTACTGCCCTGCCATTGTTGCACTGCGCAAGCTCGGTGCTCATGTACTGCAAGATTGATTAACGAATATATTTCTTTCCTCTGTTACATTCGATAGGTTTTTGAAAGGAAAAAGTATAAATATTCAAAATAGATAATTTTATTAAGATTTAATTACATATAAATGGTAAGATATATATAATTTCTCAAAAGTAAAAGGAGCATTTTTTATGGTTACATCTCATGACAAGCTTAGATTTAGTCACTACTTTGGAGGTCCGAATCATGAAATATAGTCTCATACTTTCAATAATACTTTATATTTGCGGTTGTTTTTATAGCATCTTTGGTGCATGTACAATAGCTGCCAATGTAAAAGGCAAAGTCAACAGGCTGTTCCTGCTTCTAACAAGCTCATTGGCGATTTGGTCGTTTTCATATTCAATCTCAAATTCAGCGCCTACAGCAGAAGCGAGTGCTTTTTGGAGATCTTTTTCCGTTTTCGGCTGGGGACTTTTTAACAACCTCTTGCTTCACTTTGTATTGGTTCTCACAAAAGTAGAGAGTCGATTAAATAAGTGGATTATGTTTGCTGCATTGTATTTGCCCTCTGTAATAAATATTATTCTATTTGGACCTTTCGGATACTTTACTGATAAACAATATGTAATGGTGCAGACCGACTTCGGTTGGATGAATACGGCTCCTGCGTATGCCGCTGAAATTTGGCTTGACTTACACTACATTGTATTTTCTCTTGCAACTGTTATATTGCTCATTCATTGGTGGAGAAAAATTGAGCCTAATACCCCTGTGAAGCGTCAAGCAAATCG
>JAAZLU010000259.1 GCA_012799165.1 Clostridiales bacterium | reverse complement strand
CTTCCGTACTTTCTCTTCACCGCTTGCCCATGGCTTTCTTCGATCGCTGCGGGCATAGATTTGGCGGAATCCGCCACGAGCAAATATTCGGCACTTGAAGCCGCCACACGGAACTTCTCTTCTACCAGTTTCCTCGCAATTGCGAACGCGCTCTCCCCCGAAGCTGCAGCCCTCGCCAAAGCCGCAATATAGACGGAAAACGCGAAGATTGCGCCCCTGTGCGTATTTACTCCTCCGGAGGCTCTGAGCATCGCCGACTCCGCCTCGACACCGAGGCGGGTCAATTCCGAAATAGAAGCTTCCCCCAGGTAAGATTTATGTGCCATCTCGCAGAAGTACGGCTCGATAGCGGCCGAAGAAAGCTTTAGCAAGGAAATGTCCATATCCGAATGAGCACCTGAATTTGCGGCATCCACCAGCCCCGGCTTGGGCGTAAGCTCCGCCTCCTCATCCATCGCTGCCCTCGCCGCGGCTGCAAGGCTGTCCGCAAGCCAAGAAACTATCAGCTCGTCCGTCGCCCGCCTCAGCTCCATAAGACTGTGAGCCCTCGATGACGCGCACAGATTAACCGGCTTTCCGCAGACTATACAGACTCTGGGCGCACTCCGGGAGAGCTTTTCCCCGCTCTCATCGATAATATCGATGTCGAAGAGTCTAGCTTCGGGCTCCGCCTCCTCTACATTTACAGCAACTACCTTAAGCTTTGAGGCGGATATGCCGTCAAAAACCAAAAAAGCCTCGGGCCCGGTCGCAGCATAATAGTATTCCGCATGCAAAAGTGAGGCCGCAGGCCCGCGAGAGTCGCGAGCGCTTCCTCCCTTAGCGAATCCCCCGAGCACGGAGCGAAGAATCCTCCGCGCCCCGCTTTCAAAGAGCATATCCACCGCCGGAGTCCTCTTTATATCTCCGGGGATGTTCATGCAGAAACAAACTATGGGTCTCTTGTATTTTTCAAGCAGCTCCCTCTGTCTCGAAACTCGCGCTTCCCTGCGCGCCAAAACTTGAGAGAGCTCGATTCTTTGTAAATTCATGTCGTTGACTATAACTTTATTCTCGTCGACCTAAATATCGTTTATCAGCCCCATGTGGATATCCACTGCCGTATCGATTATATCGTCGTCGAAATCGAATTCCACCGAGTGCAGATGTGGCTTATCCTTCCCCATGCACATCATGTATATGGTCGACGGGGTTAACTTGGCAAAGTGCCCGAAATCCTCAGACCCTCTCTCCGCCTCGGGACGCTCTGCCGTAGGTATTCCGAGCTCTTTGCAGACTTTGAGCAGCTTTCGGTTCATCGCGGGATCGTTTACAGTCTCGGGGAACCTGTCGCTTTGAACTATCTTGCATTCCAGACCATACTCCTCCGCCAGCTCCTCCGCCTTTGCGACCAGTTTGCTTTCTAAATCATCCATCTCGGCCTCTATGGCCGCCCTCAAAGTCACCTGAAACTTCCCCTTATTGGCCGCGATTCCGTACGCGCCGTCCTCTCCACTCTTCATGTGAATGACAGTCGCCATCACCAGATCTTTGTACTCCTCGCTCGCGCTCAGTTCGTCGCAGGCCAAAGCGAGCTTTGCGATGGCTGCGGAAGGGTTCTTTCCGAGCTCCGGAAGCGAAGCGTGGGTCGAAACACCCTTGTATTTGACGCAGATGCCCACGCTCGCGCAATTCATAAGGCCGTCACGATATTGAACCACACCCTTATCCTCGTCGGTGCTGCAATGCATCCCGAAGAACTCGGCGATATTGTTATCAGTTATAAACCTCGTACACTGAATCGCTCCGGCGCCGTTCTCCTCGGAGGGCTGAAATATCATATATACATCTCTTTCGGCTCCGAACTCATCCAGCTCCATAGCCAGCGCGCACATTGTGGCCGTATGCCCATCGTGGCCGCATTTGTGACCGATCCCTGGCTTGCAGCTCCTGTAAGGCTTATCTATCTTGTCCTCAATCGGAAGTGCGTCGACATCGCAGCGGAAACCTATCCTCGGCCTCTCGGGATGCTTGCTGCGATAGATTCCATAGATATATACCCCCTTGTCCACCACCTCTATGCTCGGCGCATTTTCAGCCAAAAACTTCTGAATGCGCTCGTAGGTCGGTCTCTCCTCTCCGGAAAGATCGGGATTTCTGTGAATTTCATGCCTGAATTCTATTGCCTTCTTAAGCTTCTCCTTATTCCTCATATTCCAACCTGCTTTCTTTATGCAATCCTTTCTTTGGTTTCGACCGCTTGCAACAATATCGTACCCCGCCTCGCCGAGAGAGTTTTCGACACACAGGGTTGGATTAAACGAATATTACGCATTTAGTTTATATTATTGCACTTGCATTTGCAAGGCGGAGGATGTAAGATGAAGGTGCTAAAAGTATTGAAAAATCAACCATTTTCCAGAGGCAACCCCAATGAAAAAATTATTGTTTATCATCAACCCGGTCGCAGGAAGACGAAATGCCAAGACGGCCATGTTCGACGTGGTCAAGGTGTTCTGCGAAGAAGGCTACGAAGTAACAAGCGCCATAACTCTGTATAAGGACCACGGAAAGGAACTCGCGGCGAGCGCCCGGGACAGAGGGCACGAAATCGTCGTCTGCATAGGCGGAGACGGTACGCTCAACGAGGTGATAAGCGGCCTTATGAAGACGGCGGATCCCCTCCCCCTCGGCTACATAGCCTCGGGCAGCACGAACGATTTCGCAAGAACTCTGGGACTGAATCCCGTTCCCGCCAAGGCTGCGAGGAATATAATGCTCAAGAGGCCTACCAAACTGGATGTCGGCAGCTACGAAAACGGCGAGCGCTATTTCAGCTACATCGCATCCTTCGGTGCATTCACGAGCACTTCCTACTCCACCCCCCAGGCCGCGAAGAACAACCTCGGTCACTTCGCATACGTACTCGAAGGTCTTAAGGATCTTCCAAATATAAAGTCCTACGAGGTACAGGTGAAGGCGAACGGCATCAGCTATGAGGACGAGTATATCTTCGGGGCGGTCACGAATTCTCGCTCCATGGGAGGAGTAATCAAACTCGAAGATGCCAAGGTGGACTTGAGCGACGGACTCTTCGAAGTTATGCTGCTGAAGACGCCCAAGGATGTTATCGATATGACCGACATCCTCGTAGCTCTCAGCAACGGAACCCCGGAGGATAGCCGGATGTTCGAATACTTCAAGGCTTCGGAAATTGAATTCCACATGCCCCGGGGGGTTCACTGGACTCTGGATGGAGAAAAGGCCCCGGCGAAGCGCCAGGTGCACATCAAAAACATTCCCCGGGCGGTAACTATGTACATATAAGCTAAGCGGCCGCTCGAAATCGAGTGGCCACTGTAAATATTCATTCTCTGCAAGCTTCGACACATTCGAGGCTCGCTTTTATTTTCTCCTGTACGCTTTGGGCAGGATCATAGAGCGACGAGAGCAATCATGGCATCCGCCATAACCTTGCAGTTGAAGATCAGCTGTTCTATGCTCATATGCTCGTTTGCGACATGGGCGTTCGACTCGGACATATAGCCCTCCGGACCGAAGGAAACGGCGTTCGGAAGCCTGCGGGCATAGGTGCCTCCCCCTATATGCTTGGGCTTAAGATCAAGTCCGCTGCGCTCGTTGAAGACCCGGAGCAAAGTCTGAACAAGAGGACTGTCATCGGGAATGCAGAATCCCTGACTAAAGCCGAACTCTACACACTGCGCGCCAATAGCACTCATATGCTCCGAAAGCGCCCCCTTTACCTGCTCCTTCTTTAGACTTATAGGTATTCGAAGATCGTAGGTTATGCAGTATCCCTTTTCGTCCCAATCCATTATGCCGGCGTTCAATGTGAGCCTCCCGGAATCGTCCTCGAGATCCAGTCCGAAGTTTTGCCCGTAATAGTCCATACCGAGCAACTTCGCGAGGCCCGAAACCGCCTTCGCATCCTTCTCTTTAAGCGGAAGCATATCGAGCAGTAGCAGCATGCCCTGCAGCGCGTTTATACCTTCTTCCGGAAGAGAGGCATGAGCCGTCCTGCCGATCAGCGTAATTTTCGAG
>JAAZLU010000258.1 GCA_012799165.1 Clostridiales bacterium | reverse complement strand
TATAATGCTCAACTGGATTTCTCTATACACGGTGAACATGATCCTTTCGACCGTAAAGGAATCGACTTCGCCTTACACCCTTCTGTTGCTTACTGAAAGCCCCGGATCACTGATTCCCTCAGTGGGCTTGGATAAACTTTTTGCCGGCAATACCTATGTGACGATAGCCATGCCCTTTGCAATCCTGATTACCGTTATGATTTGGGTCGTGCTCGAGAAGACCAAATTCGGTTACGAGCTGCGCGCGACGGGTCACAACAGATTTGCCGCGAAATATGCTGGGATGAACGAAAAGAGGAATATCATCGTGACTATGGCGATAGCCGGAGCTCTCTCAGGGCTGGGCGGAGCGTTCTTCTATTTGACTGGTTTCGAGCAGTGGCTCTGCACGGGAAGTTCGGTGGCCGGCATGGGCTTTAACGGGATAGCGGCGGCCTTCCTCGGGGGGCTCAGCCCGATAGGTTCCATATTCAGTTCGTATTTTATACAGCATATTACGCAGGGAGGAGCCTATGTCGACAAGACCATGTATTCTGCGCAGATCTCCGACCTGATATCCTCGATAATCATATATCTGTGCGGATTTGTGGGCTTGATTAAGTTCACTCTGCATAAGATCAGCACGAAGGGCGGAGACGAATTCGAAGTCTCGCAGGAAAAAGACGAGGAAGATGTTCAAACTGCCGAAGCTGCAGCGCAAGGAGGTGCACAGTCATGATATTGTTGGTCCAGTATACGCTGATATTTACATCGGTACTGACGCTGGTGGCGATAGGTGGCTGCTTCTCCGAACGCTCGGGCGTCATAAACATCGGTCTTGAAGGCATCATGATAATGGGTGCGCTCGGAGGCGCTCTGGTAATGAAGTTTTATCCGGAAAGCGGCAGCCCCGCTTTAATGGTGATTTTAACCATGATTGTGGCGGCGCTGATAGGTTTAATATTCTCGCTTTTGCTCGCGGTTGCTGCGGTAAGCTTCGGCGCCGATCAGACTATAGTCGGAACAGCTTTGAACATGCTGGCTCTGGCCGGAGCGACGGTATTCGTCAAGGCCATGAACACGAGAATAAGCGTGGATAATGTCTCCTCGACGATACAGTACATAAATCCCAAGAAGGCGTTTTTAATGAAGATAGGAAATTTCGAACTCAGTTGGTTTATGCTGGTGACCGTCGTACTCCTCGTAATTTCCTACATCCTTCTCTACAAGACTCGCTTCGGTCTAAGATTGATGGCTTGCGGCGAGCATCCGCAGGCGGCAGATTCGGTGGGCATCAATGTATATAAGATGCGCTATTTAGGCGTTCTTATATCGGGCTTTCTTGGAGGATTGGGAGGTATAGTCTATATAACCTCGGGTGTCTCCGAGTGGAAGTTCGAAAACGGCGTGGCGGGTTTCGGTTTCCTCGCTCTTGCCGTCATGATATTCGGGCAGTGGAAGCCTCACAGAATAGCGCTTTCGGCGCTCTTCTTCGGACTATTGAGGGCGCTTTCGAATGTCTACATGGGATTTGATTTCCTTGCGCGCCTGGATATTCCCAGCGGCATCTATAATATGTTGCCTTACATAATATGTCTGGTGGTTCTGGCGTTTACATCGAAGAAGTCGAGGGCTCCGAAGGCTTCGGGGGTACCTTACGACAAGTCGCTGCGCTAAGCAAAATTCGGGGAGCGGTCTCGGCCGTTCCCTTTCATTAGGGGCATCCGGGATCGGATAAAAACTCGGAAGGAAGATAAATTGCTTTTTCAAATATTCATAAGTTTCTTTAAGATCGGCCTCTTTACGATAGGCGGAGGCTATGCCATGCTTCCCGTAATTCAGGAGGTCGTCTGTCAAAAGAAGGGATGGTTGCGCGACGAGGAGTTTCTCGATTCAATATCCCTCACAAATTCTCTGCCGGGCCCTCTGGCGACGAATGCGGCCACGTTCATAGGATATCGCCTGATGGGTATAAAAGGCGCCCTGGCGGCGATTTTAGGCACTATAACTCCTTCAATAATAATCATACTTATTATAGCCATCATTTTTAACACTTTTATAGATAATATCTATGTGCAGGCCTTTTTTAAAGGGGTGGGTCCCGCTGTATTCGCGCTCATCATCAGCGCAGTTTACAAGCTTGCAAAGTCGGCGAAGGTGCATAAGAGCATCGTGACGCTCTTAGTGGCATTGTTATCGTTTGCGGCCATAGCCTTTTTTAAGGTGAATCCGATATTTACAGTGATGGCCGCTGCGCTTTTCGCGCTGCTCAGATTCCGCGCCGGCAAGGGTGAAGCCCCCGAAAGCGAAGGTGAGAGCGATGATTAATTCGTTGGTTCTCAGAATGTGCCTGAGCTTTATCAAAATAGGAGCCTTCTGCTTCGGAGGAGGCTATGCCGCCATCGGCCTCATTCAGAGCGAGGTCGTTGAAAAATATGCTTGGCTCACGGAGGAGCAATTCATCAATATAATCGCCGTGGCCGAGATGACTCCGGGGCCGATTGCCGTAAATACATCGACTTTTACGGGCTACCTGATGTCGGGAGCTTTTGCCGGAGTGCTCTGCACCTTTTGCGTCATCCTTATTCCGAGTCTGCTGGCACTGCTGATGGCCTTCTTTTTTGAGAGGGCAAAGAAGAACGATCTTGTGAAGGTCGCCGTCAAAGGAATAAGGCCGGCGGCCATAGGCATAATCGCCGCGGCGGGCATAGGCATAGCGAAGGGCGGCTTTGTCGACTATTACTCGCTGCTCTTTTTCGGAGTAGCAGCATTGATTATATTTGTGTTTAAAAAGAGTCCGATAATCGCTCTTCTTGCGAGCGGTGCGCTGGGGGTTTTGCTATACGGATTTATACTCTGAGATTATTGCAAAAGTAATTCGAAGCATTTGGACTGAGGGGTGTTTAAATGAGAAAAGGGATATGCGAGACGGCATCCGGGGGGATTCACTATTGGGTAAATATCATTGATCCCTATAAGGTAACTTTGGTTTTTCTTCCAGGCCTGACGGCAGACCACAGACTGTTTGAAAAGCAAATTGAATATTTTAAAGACAAGTACAATGTATTTGTGTGGGATGCTCCGGGCCATGCGGCTTCAAGGCCTTTCGAGCTGGATTTCAGTCTTTTCGATAAGGCTGAATGGCTTAAGGGGATACTTGAGCGTGAAGAGGTAGCGAAACCGATTATCGTAGGTCAATCGATGGGCGGTTATCTGGGGCAAGCTTTCGCCCAATTATATCCTGAAAAATTACAAGGCTTTATATCTATAGATTCTGCTCCACTTCAAAGAAAATATATGACGAGCATGGAGCTTTGGGCATTGAAGAAGCTGGAATGGATGTATTTGCTTTACCCTTGGAAATTTTTGCTTAAGCACGGGACGGAGGGAGTTGCGGAATCCGAATACGGCAGAAGACTGATGCGCGAAATTATGATGGTGTATGATGGCGATAAGAGGGGATATGCCAAGCTGGCGGCTCACGGATACAAAATAATCGCAGAAGCGGTGGAGAAAAATTTGCCGTACACCATCAAATGTCCTTCTTTATTGATTTGCGGCGATAAGGACAAGGCGGGCTATACCAGAAGGTATAACAAGGCTTGGCACGAGAATACTGGCATTCCTCTTGAGTGGATAAAGGATGCCGGCCATAATTCCAACACGGACAAGCCGGAAATCGTAAACAAAGTTATTGAAGACTTTGTAAAGAAGCATTTTGATAAGGATTGTGCCGGCTGTGATTTTTGATATCGAAGAGCGCAAATTGTATATCGGTGATTTTCGAGCGGATTACATCAGCTTCGGTAAGGGCACGAAGTCCTTGGTGATGATACATGGCCTCAATACCCGCGGTATAAGGGGAAGCGGCAGGATGCTGGCATATATGTATCGCATTTTTGCAAAGGAGTACAGGGTTCATATCTTCGATCGCAGGGAGGATGTTCCGAAAGGTATAACTGTAAGGGAATTTGCTTCGGATATAGCTGCTGGAATGGAAGCTCTAAGTATAGCGAATGCCGATGTCTTTGGCGTATCGCAGGGCGGTATGATTGCTCAGTATCTTGCGATTGACCGGCCCGAGCTGGTCAATAAACTTGTGCTTGCGGTGACGCTTTCCAAGAATAACGACACCGTCGTAAGCGTTGTGAGGCATTGGGTCGAAACTGTCGAACGGGGCGATATGAGCCGACTGATTGCGGACATGGCGAATAAGATGTATTCGGAGAAATATCTGAAGAGATATCGAATGCTGCTGCCCTTATTGAGCGTTTTGCAAAAGCCGAAAGATAAGAGACGCTTTATTAGCTTAGCGGAATCCTGTCTCACATGCAAAGCATACGAAGAGCTGGACAAGATTAAATGTCCGGTACTTGTAATCGGCGGAGGGAAGGATAGAGTGGTCGGCGCAGAGGCCGCCGG
>JAAZLU010000017.1 GCA_012799165.1 Clostridiales bacterium | reverse complement strand
GTCCTTAATCAGTTCGAGAAGTTTTTCGGCGGACATATTTTTTTCTTGATATTGTTCTTGGAATGTTTTACTCATAACTTTAAATCTCCTATTTGTTGAAGTATTGTAGTTTTCGATATAGCTTGACGGAGGGGCCGATTATACATGGCTGCGCCTTGGAAACATGCATGGAATCGGAGGCTCCGGACAAGCATTCGCCTGTTGTTTTTTTTTATTATAACACAAACTGAATGGGTATTCACCACCTTTTATTTCGCCCTCGCTGTAATTTTACATGTCTCTCGTTTATGGAAGTTCCATTCCGGATAGTGTAAAATTAAATATAGTAAAATTCTGCAGTTTAGAACCGGAGTATCTATGAAATTTATACATCTTTCTGATTTGCATCTCGGCAAGCGCATATACGATTTTTCCATGCTCGAGGACCAAAGACATATACTCGGACAGATTTTGCATAGCATCGACGAGTTTGAGCCCTCCGCGGTGATTATAGCGGGAGACATCTACGACAAGCCCGTGCCCTCCGCACAGGCCCTCGGAATCTTCGATGATTTCCTAGTAGAACTCGCCCGGAGAGATTTGCAGGTCTTTATAATCGGAGGCAATCACGATTCTTCCGACAGGCTGTCCTTCGGCTCGCGGCTCATAGAGGCGAGCGGCATTCACTTGACGCCCGCCTACGACGGCAGGGCGCCGCTTCATGTGCTACAGGACGAATATGGACCCGTCAACATCTACATGCTTCCTTTTCTTAAGCCTGCGGAGGCGAGACAGCTTTTCCCGGACGCAGAGATAAGTGATTACAACGATGCCGTGCGGGCGGCGACCGCTGCCATGATGCCGGACGAGAGCGAGCGCAATATACTCGTGACCCATCAGTTCGTTACGGGCGGGCTTACTTCGGAGTCCGAGGAAATGGCTGTCGGCGGAGCCGATAATGTGGATGCTTCGGTCTTCGAGGCCTTCGATTATGTCGCCTTGGGACATCTTCACAGGCCTCAGCATGTGGGGCGAGAGACCCTGCGCTACTGCGGAAGCCCGCTCAAATACTCATTTTCCGAGAAGGATCACGAGAAGTCCGTCACCCTGGTGGAGATGAGAGAAAAAGGGGATATAGAGATAAGCACGGCCCCCTTGCTTCCCCTGCGCGATATGAGGGAGATAAGGGGTAGTTATCTGGATGTAACGTTTAAAGAAAATTACGAAAATACCGATACGGACGACTACCTGCGCATCGTTCTTACGGACGAGGACGAGGAGCCGGACGCGGTGCTCAAGCTTCGCCTGATATATCCGAACCTGATGAGGCTCGACTACGACAACAGCAGGACGAGGGCGCTGGGAAGCCCCTTGGAGTTCGAGGCGGAAGAGGGTAAGGATGCTCTGGAGCTTCTCGAAGAGTTCTTCGAGATTCAGAACGGAATTGAAATGAGTACCGAGCAGCGCGAGTATTCGCGGCGACTCTTTGAGAATATTAAGGAGGGCGGCAGATGAGACCTTTGAGACTTGTTATGAGTGCCTTCGGCCCCTATGCGGAGAGGACAGAGATCGATTTTACGAAATTCGGAAAGACCGGGATCTACCTTATAGCCGGCGATACCGGTGCCGGCAAGACCACCATCTTCGATGCGATATGCTACGCTCTCTACGGCGAGCCGAGCGGAAGCAGCAGGCAGGCGCACATGCTTCGCTCCTCCTTCGCCTCGGCGGATATGCTCACCGAGGTCGAGCTGGATTTCGAATATCGGGCGGAAGTATATAGAATTAAGCGCAGGCCCGAGCAGGAGAGGTTTAAGAAGAGAGGTGAGGGCACGATTGTGGATTCGCCTGAGGCCGAGATGAAGTTCCCGGACGGGAGGCTCATAACGAGGTATAGGGATGTGAGCGTCGCCGTAGAGGAGCTGCTCGGGATGAACCACGATCAGTTCAGGCAGATAGCGATGATCGCCCAGGGTGACTTTATGAAGTTGCTGCTCGCGAGCACTGCGGAGCGCATAGAGATATTCCGCAAGATTTTTAAGACCGATATATACCGGGACTTTCAGGAAGCGGTCAAGGATGAGCTCTCCGGCCTGGGGAGCGAGAGAAGAGAAGCATATTCGGCTCTTAAAAGCTGGCTTTCGGGAATATCCGTAGAGGGAAGGGGAGATTTGACGGCCGAGGCCGAGACCGCTTCCGAAGGGAAGATGCCTGCAGGAGAAGTTTTGGATCTATTGGATAAATTTATCGAAGAGGGGAAGAAAGAGAAGGAAACCGGAGAGGATAGGCTCGTCGAAACGGACGAAGAGGTAGGCAAGCTGGAAATAGAGTATGACAAGGCGCTTGAGAGTCGAAAGCATAAGGAGGATTTTGATAAGCTTTCCAGTGAGCTCGAGGCTGCGCAAAAGGATGGGGAGGCACTCAAAGAAAAGGCCGAGGAGCTCGATGGGCGTTCGGAATATGCAGAGAAGCTGAAGGCAAAGGCGGGCAAGATAGAGGCGCAGTATTCGTCATACGAGGAACTGGACAAATTGCTTGCTAAGATTTCCGAAGAGGAAATTAAGATTGAGGCGACGAAATCCAAGTTGGAAGGGGAGAGAGAGAATCTTGCGGAGCTCAAGAAGGAGCTCGAAACCTTAAAGGATGAGCGCAAGGGTTCGCAAGGAGCAGAGGCAGAGAGGGAAAGAATCGAAGCTGAGGGGGTAAAGCTCGCAGAGAGAAAGAAGTCTTTGGAGATTCTGTTCGAAGACTTCGATGTGATAAAAAATCTACAGGGCAAACGAGATAAGGCGATAGAGGCTTACGAGGAAGCGGAGGAGTCTGCGAAGAAGTTCATAACAGCTGCTGCGGATGCCCGGGCGTCCTTCAACAGGGAGCAGGCGGGAATTATAGCTTCGCAACTTCGCGACGGTGAAGCCTGTCCCGTATGTGGCTCTATGGAGCATCCGCAAAAGGCTGCGCTTTCAGAAAATGCCCCGAGTCAGGCCGATGTTGAAAGGGCTGAGGAGCGGGCTGAAAAGGGAAGGAAGGCCGCTTCGGATAAGTCTATCGCGTGCGCGAGCCTGCGCGCGGAGCTCGAAAGCGCTTTAAATTCTGCGCTTCGAAGAAGCGAGGAGCTGATGGAGATTTCCGAAGAGGAACAGGCGCAGGAAAGAGCGAAGGAAATAATCGCGGAGATAGGAGAGAAGCTTTCCGCCCTCAGAGAAGAGCTGATAACGGCGCGCAAAAAGATAGAGAGAAACGCGGAACTCGATATTTTGATTCCGAAGCTTGAAGAAGAATCGGAGAAAATTTCCAAATTCGTCGAAGATTTAGTTGGAGAATTTAAAGCGCATAAGGCGACACACATGGGCCTGGAGGAGAGCAAGGCAGGGCTTTCAAAAAAATTGAGCTTTGAGACCAAATCATTGGCGGAGGCGGAAGTGCGCAGCCTGAAAGGAGAAGCAGAGGAGATAGTGCGCGCGGCCAAGGAGGCCGGGCTGGCGCTCGGCGAGGCTCAGAAGCGGGTATCCGCGCTCGAGGCGAAAAAAGAACAGATTAAGAAGCTGCTTGAAGAGGCAGCTGAGAGGGACGAGGCTGCTTTGAAAGAGAGATTGGATGCTCTCAAAGAGCAGCGCGAGCTTGAAAGAAGAAAGTTGACGGAAATTGTCTCCATGCTCCGCGCAGATGAACAGACGCGCGAAAATATCGAGCGAATCTCCGACGAGCTGAGCGAACTCGACCGTAAGTATTCATGGATGGCGACACTATCTTCGACGGTGAACGGAACGCTTTCCGGCAAGGAGAAGGTTATGCTGGAGACATACATTCAGACCAGCTTCTTCGACAGAATAATAAGGCGGGCGAATGTCCATTTCTTCAGGATGTCTTCGGGAAAGTTCGAGTTTGTGAGGAGGGCTCAGGCGGCGAATTTGCAGGCCCAGAGCGGCCTTGAACTCGATATTGTGGACCACGCGGGCGGCGGAACACGCAGCGTCAGAACGCTCTCCGGAGGAGAATCCTTCGAGGCTTCGCTTTCCCTTGCCCTCGGGCTGTCCGAGGAGATACAGGCTTCGAGCGGGGGTATAAAGCTCGACAGTATGTTCGTCGATGAGGGCTTCGGCACCCTGAGCGAGGATGCCCTTGCAAGAGCGATGCGAACTTTGGTCAATCTTGCGAGTGGAGACAGGCTTGTGGGAATAATATCCCATGTCGGGGAGATACGCAGGGCAATAGACAGGCAGATAATAGTCGAGAAGGGAAGGGACGGTTCCAGCACTCTTCGTATAGTGATATAGCGGGTTTCGGGTTTTATTTTTGAACGACTTGTCAAAGCCGTGGCCGTAGTTTAATATAATGACAAGAGAATAATTTGCTTAGAGTAGGGTCAGCGCGTAAAGTGCTCCGGGATGGGATGTAGCCCGGAGACGAAGGGTTTCCCGCGATGCTGCCCCGCGTCCGCTGGCTTTAGGAGAAGACTCCTTTCCGGCAGGCAAAAGGAGTTTTTGATTATGAAGACTAAAAATATCGCGGCGAATGCCATGCTTGCAGCCATGTGCGCTGTGCTCGGATACCTCGCTATCGAGACGAACGAGTTTAAGATTACCTTCGAGACCTTTCCTATTTATATTGCGGCGCTGCTCTTCGGCCCTGCGGATGCCGTAGCGGTCGGGCTCGTGGGCACCTTCATCTACCAGCTTTTAAAGTACGGGATTTCGGCGACTACCCTGCTGTGGATGCTTCCCTACGCTGTATGTGCGTTAATTGCGGGAATTTTCGCCAAGAAGCTCGAATTTAATCTCTCTGCAAAGCAGATTATGATTATTACAGTTCTCTGTGAACTGACAATTACCTTGCTGAACACGGGTGTGATATATATCGACAGTAATATCTACGGCTACTATACGCCGGCTCTAATATTGGGTTCTTTGGCCTTTCGCCTCGCAATCTGCATAGCCAAGGGCATCGCCTTCGGTACCGTCCTCCCTAAACTCTTGAATATTCTGCGCAAGAGGCAAGTGTAATATCCGATAAAATAAAATGTTTGTAAATTCCCGGGTAAACCTGCTTGCCCGCTTTGTCATGCTGCGATAGAATAGAAAAGATTTATTAATTCGTAAGGACTAAGGGAGGAATATGGCGAACATAACATTTGAAGAGACATTCGAAAAGCTTTTGGCCGAGAAGAAGTACTCTACGATAAAGGATGTGCTCATCACCATGAACCCCTCGGACGTAGCCGCCATGCTCGAAGGAGTGGGCGAGGAGGCTATGCCGCTTTTGTTCCGCCTGCTTCCCAAGGAACAGGCCGCGGAGACCTTTGTCGAAATGGATTCGGAGTATCAGGAGCTCTTGATACTCGGATTTTCAGATAAGGAGCTTCACGAAGTCGTCGCCGAGATGTACGTCGACGATGCGGTGGCCTTAGTCGATGAAATGCCCGCAAATGTCGTCAAGCGAATTTTAGCGCAGGCCGATCCTCAGATGAGGAAGGAGATAAACGAAATCCTTCGCTATCCCGAGTATTCAGCGGGTTCCATAATGACGACCGAGTATGTGAACCTCCGTCCATCCATGACATGCGGAGAAGCGATCACTCATATACGCAGGACGGGAGTTGACAAGGAGACCATCTACACCTGCTATGTGACCCGAGAGAGAAAGCTCCTCGGGACGGTTACTGTCAGGGAGCTGCTCACATCACCCGACGGAGCTCTGGTCGAAAGCCTCATGGAGACCAATGTCATCAGCGTCGAGACTCACGACGACCGGGAAGATGTGGCAAGGATGTTCGCCAAGTATAATTTCATAGCCCTGCCGGTAGTGGACAGCGAGATGCGCATGGTTGGAATCGTGACCTTCGACGACGCTATGGACGTAATCGAAGAGGAGACGACCGAAGATATCGAGATAATGGCCGGTATGGTGCCCAGCGAGAAGCCCTACCTGCGTTCCTCGCCCTTCGAGCTGTTTAAGAACAGGATGCCCTGGCTGCTCATATTGATGGTTTCGGCGACTTTTACCGGACTTATAATCACTAACTCCGAGCATGCTCTGGCGGCTCAAGTCGTGCTCGCCGCATTCATTCCCATGCTGATGGGTACGGGAGGAAATTCCGGCGCACAGGCTTCGGTTACCGTAATCCGCGCCCTCTCCCTGGACGAAATTGAACTCAAAGATTTACCGGTGATTATTTGGAAGGAAATTCGCACCGCCGTGCTCTGCGGCGTTGTGCTCGCTGCCGCCTGCTTCGTCAAGATTATGCTCGTTGACGGGCTCGCAATGCGAAATCCGAATGTTACTCCGACTGTAGCCCTGACCGTATGTATAACCATGGCATTTACGGTGCTGGTCGCAAAAGTTATAGGTTGCATACTCCCGCTCGTTGCGAAAAAACTCGGCTTCGACCCCGCGGTGATGGCCAGTCCCTTCATAACCACGATAGTAGACGCGCTGTCGCTACTAATATATTTCTTAATAGCTGATATTACATTAATCTAATAAAGCTTCCGCATTCAGTTGTGCAATGCGGGGCGATGGAGGTATTTATGCTCAGAATTGCAATAAACGGCTTCGGCCGCATAGGAAGGCTCGCCTTCCGCAATATTTTCAAGGATCCGCGCTTCGAGGTAGTTGCCATAAACGACCTCACGAATCCGCAGATGCTGGCGTATTTATTGAAGTACGATTCCGTTCAGAAGGCCTATCATGGCCATGAGATATTCGCCGGAGAGAATTTTATCAGCGTCGACGGGATTAAGATTCCGGTATTCGCCGAGCCCGACGCGAAGCTTCTGCCCTGGAAGGAATTCGAGGTGGATATAGTCCTTGAATGCACGGGTTTCTACACTTCAAGGGAAAAATCGATGGCGCACATAGAGGCAGGCGCTGCAAGGGTGTTGATATCCGCGCCCGCAGGAAACGATGTTCCGACGGTGGTCTACGGCACTAATCATGAGATTCTCAAGGCTTCCGATCTGATAGTTTCGGGGGCTTCATGCACCACCAATTGCCTTGCACCGATGGCGAAGGCCCTGAATGAGTATAGGGAACTTCGCACCGGTTTTATGACGACCATCCATGCATACACCGGCGATCAGATGCTGCTCGACGGGCCGCACAGGAAGGGAGATTTCCGTAGAGCGAGGGCCGGAGCTGTGAATATCGTGCCCACAAGCTCTGGCGCAGCAAAGACAATCGGGCT
>JAAZLU010000257.1 GCA_012799165.1 Clostridiales bacterium | reverse complement strand
TTGTTGGCCATGCGCCAGAGGGTCGGAGTCCTCTGCTCGTCGATTACCTCCTTGGCAAAGGCCTCGGCAGTAATTAAAATAAGATTCTTGCCTTTAAAAAGTCCGGTATAAGCGTTCTTGTTGGAGGGCGTCCTGCTCTTTACGTACTCGTGAACCGCCTTTACATCCCCCGAGGACGAAGCTATCAGTGCGTCGAGGTCCACATCCATCTCGTTGCGCCCGTAGAAGGACGGCGCCGCACCGAAGCCGCCGCCCGAAAAGGCTTTAGCCTCGATTACTATAGGTAAGGATTCGGGAACCCCGACGACAGCATATTTTAAATCCAGCCATACCGCCTTGCTCAGCCCGAAGCCCCGAACGGCGTCGTTGAAGGTATAGCCTTCGTTATATCTCTCCTTGAGATTTTCGTTGGAAGTCTGAAGCATCAGCGCGGCAAAGAGAAACACGCTCGCGGAAAGCGCAAGTGCAGCAATCTTCCAAATCTTCAGCTTGCCGGAGAAATGTATGCGCTTCCTGAATATTATCATCAGTGCCGGAGGCAGGAGGAAGAGGATAATTATAAATATACCGTTCGCTATTACATCTACAATAATCCCGCCGAATTCGGTGATGACGCCCTTTCCTCCGGCAAGAATATCGCTCATCGACATAAAGACCTGGTAAGAATTGTTGAGGAAGTATTGCAGTCCGAACAGGAACGCATCCACGCCCGCCATTGCGACCGCCACTCTATACCTGTACTTTTCCGGAATTAACAGAAGAATCAGGTTTAAAATCAAACCCACTCCGAGGTTTACCATGAGGGCGGCAAAAGTTCCTACCCAAAGCCCGCTGGCGACCCTCAGCAAAAACTCTTCGTACATCAAAGTGAGCGGCAATATGAGCCTCCCGTTGAGTCTCCACTGTTTCTTTTTCCCTGCTCCCGCAGACCTATCGCTGTCGCGAGACATTTCATCAGCAGCTTTTCTCCTCATGAAGGATTTCCTCTCGCTCGGAGTTTTGCTTACAAAGAATTCTTCTTCAGTTTTCTTGTCTTGAGATCTTCTCGAATCAAACATTATCCATTACCGCACTTTTCTTACTTCGAAGCATCTTTCGCACGACGATCAGATAGTATGCCGTCATCATAATAAGATTAAGGGTCCAGGTGACGGGATATACCGTAAAAAGCATCTTATATGTATGATACTTCGGTATCTGCCAAAGGGTATATATCCAAATTATACGAACTACGCTTATATTAAAAACGCTTATTATCATGGTCGCAAAGGTCTTACCCAGCCCGTTTAAAAGACCGGAGAAAACATTGGACATGCCGAATATAAAATAAAGGACACTTATGCAAAAGAGCCTCGTAAGCCCGTAGCTTATGGCCTCTTCATCGCCCGGGATATAGATATTCAACAGCGGCCTGCCGAGTGCATAGATGGCCCAGCCGCTTCCGATTCCTATGAGCACGACGTACATCAGACAGTAGCGCAGTATTTTATTTATTCGCTCGTATTTCTTTGCGCCGTAATTCTGTCCTGCAAAACTCATTGCGCTCTGATGGAACGCAAACATGCTCGCATAGGTGATTCCGTCGAGATTCCCGGCCGCCGAATTTCCTGCCATCACGGCAGATCCGAAGGAGTTTACGGAAGCCTGTATTATGACATTCGTTATCGAGAAGGTCGAACCCTGAAGACCCGCGGGGAGCCCAACCCTCACTATATCCCTAAGTGTATCCCTATTTAACTGCATCCGTGATATTTCAAAGCGGCACATATCGTGCCTAGCCGCCAAATTCCTAAGCACCAGGAAAGCGGAAAGAACCTGACTTAAGACGGTGGAAAGCGCGACTCCCGCAACATCCATATCGAGCGCGGCGACAAAAACAAGATTTAAAACCAGATTAAGCACACCTGCAGCGGCGAGGTAATACAGCGGTCTTTTGCTGTCTCCGCTCGCCATCAGGATGGACACGCCGTAGTTATAAAGCAAAAACGGCACCATGCCGAAAAAATATATCCGCGTATAGGTCCTCGCAAGGCCGAAAACATCTTCCGGCATTCCCATCCAGCTGAGAAAAATTCCCGAAAAAAGCAGTCCGAACAAAGTCAATAAGGCTCCGCCTATCGTCGCCATCGGCATAGCCGTATGAACCACCTTGCTGCAGCGATCGGCATCCTGCGCGCCTATAGATACCGCCGTACGCACACCTACACCCACCGAAAGACCTATAAAGATGTTTACTATGAGGTTGATGAGCGGAGCGGAAGAACCCACCGCAGCGATGCTCTCCCTTCCGCAGTATCTTCCCACCACTATCATGCCGACCGTATTATAAAAAAGCTGCAGCAGGCCCGAAAGCATTATGGGTACAGAATACCGCAAGATACCCGAAGAGAGCGATCCTTCTATCATATCTATTCTATTTTCAAGTCTCTCATCGCCTTTCCGCTTCGTGCGAATCCCGATTCTTCTCACCCACCTCTCCTCCCCGTTAAATCCTCCTTCAATTGTCTCCGGATTGCTTTCTCGAAATCGGTAGTGAAATATACTCACCGTCTCTCGCAATGACCCTAAATAATCAGCAAAACAGGCGACATAATTGCAACCTGTCCTGCCACTCCAAAATCTTTTTTATAATTATTATACATTGTCGACTTTTTACCTTGCTTACTAGGTTTTATGATTATATCACATCCCGGACTATTTGTCCGCTATCGATAATTTTGATATATATTTATAGAACATTCACTAAATATTCACTGAGAATCACTTTATAAAATTCTCGAGTACCTTTCCAAAATTTAGCAGGAACTACAATGTAACACATATCTTGTCATCTAGTAAAAAGAAACAGGAAAAGTTGTGTGAAAGGCTTGCAAAATAATTATTCGGGAGTAAAATATACAATTAACGGAGTATCACTAT
Organism: Clostridiales bacterium; assembly: GCA_012799165.1. Classification (GTDB taxonomy): domain Bacteria; phylum Bacillota; class Clostridia; order Peptostreptococcales; family Anaerovoracaceae; genus RUG11894. The sequence continues at coordinate 5,798 of JAAZLU010000257.1, read as the reverse complement.
GAAATACAGATGGAAAGGTTGAAGAATGTCTCCGGAAACTTACTTGGAACAACTCGAAGGAAAGTTAAAAAATCAATATGACTTGGAACGCAACACATCATTTCACGGCGCAGCCTTTGATCTTCAAGCAACATTCCGGATTCGAAATGAACGCTATATTGTCAGCAAAAAGGCGGTAGTCTATGCTGTGGAAGCTGCGGAATATCATTTTATCCGCATTACCACCGCGCTACCATCCTGGGACGAAATTTCAGCACTTTTAAACTTATTCGAAGCTCATTATACCGATTTAGTAACCATGCACGAAGACCACATGAATTCAATCATCCAGCTTACATTCATAGTCGAAGACATCCCTGCCGATAAAAGCTATCGCCAAAAGGTCCAAAAGCTGAACAAACAAATTTCAAGCTTTTTAGGACTCAAGGGGTGGGTGGATTTCGGCGTAATGTTTTACTCCGTAACAAAACAGGATTTTCTTGCCAATCGCATAGGCAAGAAAATGTTAGATGCCTATAGCATCTAAGCAATTATAGTTAGGAGGGGTTTATATGAGTGCAATTTTATTAATTGTGGTTGCAGCTGCGCTCCTGCTTGTAGCCTACATAGTTTACGGCGGTTGGCTGGCGCGTCGGTGGGGAATCGATGCTAAGAACATCGCACCATCGCATGCAAAGGAAGATGGTGTAGACTTTGTTCCTACGGCAAAGCAGATTCTCATCGGGCACCACTTCTCGTCGATTGCAGGGGCCGGTCCGATTACAGGGCCAATTCAGGCTGCGGTTTTCGGCTGGGTTCCGGTATTTCTATGGATTATGGTCGGCGGAATTTTCTTCGGCGGTGTGCACGACTACGGAGCGCTGGTAGCTTCTATGCGCCACGAAGGAAAATCAATCGGGGAAGTTATCCATGCAAACATGGGTAAAAAGGGAAAGACACTCTTTTCGCTTTTCTCGTTCCTCACACTTATCTTAGTCGTTGCGGCGTTTACCGACGTCGTAGCGACGACCTTCATTAACAGCGCAGCGGCTGGGATTTCCTCGATGCTGTTTATCCTCATTGCGATCGCCTTCGGTATCGCGGTTTATCGCAAGGGAGTTCCCATCGGCATCGCGACCGTCATCGGCTTAGTCTTGATGGGACTTGCAATTTACCTCGGTTTAACACTTCAAAATGTAATAGTGTTGCCCAAAATAGCATGGGTAATTATTCTTATAATTTACATCGCTATCGCATCGACTGCGCCGGTCTGGATATTGCTCCAGCCCAGGGACTATCTCAACAGCTTTTTGCTATACTCGATGATCGCGGGAGCCTTTGTCGGTATTATTTTAGCACGTCCTACCCTGCAGCTGCCGGCATTTACCGAATTTAAGCTTTCGCAGTACAACATGCTTTTTCCGATGCTCTTCGTAACCGTCGCCTGCGGAGCAATTTCCGGCTTCCACTCACTGGTAAGCTCGGGAACGACTTCAAAGCAAATCGATAACGAGAAGGACGCAAAACTCATAGGATACGGCTCGATGCTCATCGAATCGCTACTGGCGGTTATCTCCTTGATTGCAGCGGCAGTATTAACCAGAGAAGGATTAGCTAATGGCGGCTCGCCGATTAATATCTTCGCAAACGGCTGCGCGAACTTCATGAATGCCTTCGGGCTTCCTGTAGATGTAGGTGTTATCTTTGTGTCTTTGGCTATTTCCGCATTTGCGCTTACGAGCCTGGACACGGCAACTCGCCTTGCTCGCTTTGTCTTCCAGGAGTTCTTCTCTAAGGGAGAGGTAGGCACGGAGTCAGCTGTAGACGAGTCCAACCTTTTAACCAACAAGTATTTTGCGACCCTTATAACGGTCGTTTTGGGAGGCGGTCTGGCTCTCAAAGGATATCAGGTGGTCTGGCCGATCTTCGGCTCGGCGAACCAGCTCCTTGCGGCTCTGGCACTCATGGCGGTCGCTGTCTGGCTGCGCAGGGACGGCAAGGGATATAATATGATTCTAATCCCGATGGCTTTTATGTTCGCGGTCTGCCTCTCGGCATTGGTATTGGTCTTTATGTCGAATCTGGCAAAGGGTGGCTACATCATGGTGGTAATTTCCGCCATACTCTTCGCCCTGGCTATCGTTCTCCTCATCGAAGGAATTAAAATCTTCACCGACCCGAACACAAAGGGACAACGCCTGAAAGCACAAAACTAAAGCATCTTTTTTAAGACCGAGCTACCCGCTCGGTCTTTTTTTGTAATGTAAGAAAGACCTTGTATGCATCTTCGTGCAATCCAGATCTCTTGGCGTGGCGGTGCTGTGACCGATGGACTTTATGACGGATGTTCATACTGTAAAAAGCTTTCAAGAACTGCGGAAGGCATCCGGCTTGTGTCGCTCAATCCGAAGTACGAGTGGATAGATATAGACGCGGACTATTTCGATTGAAGCATCAGCTTGACAGCATAACATCATAATGTTACTTTATGATTCGAGGGGCAAAAGCCCACAAAAAGTTAGTGCCATAGTGGAACTTTTGACCCCAATATCATAAAAATTTAATTGTTTTATGCAACCCCTTTTAGGGTTTACATAGATGAAAGCAGCAGAGTTTAAACTACCAGAATAAAAAGGAGATGGATGTAATGACAATTTTAGTGTTAGGCGGAACTGGCAATCAAGGTCAATTTGCTATGGAAAAACTAATTGTAGATGGTTGCTTTGATGAAATTATAGTGACCGGCCGCAATGTCGAAAAGGGAGAAAAGTACGTAAAAGAACTTAATAATGACAAGGTTAGATTCGAACGAGTGGATGTTTTAGATAAGGAAGCCCTTTTACCGCTTATGGATCAGGCAGATGTTGTAGCTAATTGTTCAGGACCGTTTTACAAGCTTTTACCGGCTACAATAGATGCTTTTTTAGAATCTAAATGTAAAAAGTATGTAGATTATTGCGATGATATCGCTGCCTTTGAAGCAGTTATCACTGATGAAAATCAGAAAATTGCCAAAGAAAAGGGCAAGCAGATTATTATCGGTTTGGGCGGAAGTCCAGGAGTTATACCTATAGAAGTTATGGCTGCGGCAGAACTTATGGATGAACCTCAAAAAGTAGCTTTTTACATGTTGATGGACGAATTAAGTGAAGGTGGACCAGCGGTTTGGGATCACATGTTGGAAAACTTTAACGGTATAGTTTCTACTTGGGAAGGCGGAAAATTAATCGAGAGACAAGGGCTTTCTGTGGTCGAAGAGCACGAATTCGACGACTATGTTTTCCCCGGAGTTGGAAAAGCAAAAGTATATGACCTGGGTCATCCTGAAGTCTATACCTTGCCAAAAGTTCTACCTAACTTAGAAGAAATTAAGATTAAGTGCAGCATGTTCCCGCTTAGCGTACAGGGAATGGTCAATGACATGTCCAGGATAGGCTTGCTGGAAAACGATCCTATCAAAGTTGGAGATGTTGAAGTGGCTCCAAGAGCAGTATTATTAGAGCTCATGAAAGTCCTATACTATGGAGACAGCCCGGGATTCTTAGATCCTAGTTATCGTGAAAAGGAAGAAAGAATGGGCGGAGCAACTACTATAGTTTATGGCGTTAAAGATGGTAAGAAGGTCAGATATGAAAGTTCCTGGATTACTGAAATGGGTCCGATAACCTCCTTCCCCTTAGCTATAGCAGCTCGTATGCTGGCAAATGATGAGATTGAACCGATAGGCTTTATGATTGCAGAAGAGGCAATAACTAAGGCCGGAGACTTTGTTGCCGATGTTTATGGTTCAATAGCAGACCAAGGATATTTCCTACGTCGTAAAGCAAATATAGATTACGAGATTAGTTATATTTAATTAATCCATAGAATAATTTAGAGCTGTGTTAAAATCTTAAGTTTGGCAGCAAAACAGGGTGTCCACTTTGGAACACCCTGTTTTAATTTTGGCGCAGGAGGTGGGATACCGTAAGCTGCATCCGCTCTGTCTTCGCTTTACTCGACAATCGCGGGCAGCTTTGGCACGGGACCTAGCGCTGCTCTGCCTTCACTTCGCTCGGCAATCGCAGGCTTAGGTCTCCGTCGAACCTTGCGCACGTGGGTTCTCATCCCTATTCGTATGTCAAAATCAAAGAGGGTGCCCCTTTCGGACACCCTCTTTGATTTTGGCGCAGGAGGTGGGATTCGAACCCACGTGGCGTTGCCGCCCAACGGTTTTCGAGACCGCCCCGTTATGACCTCTTCGATACTCCTGCGTGTATTATTAACGGCCCGGCTATGATACCACAAACCCCTCGGGTACCACAAGATTTATAAACTTGGGAATTATTTCAAAAGTTCCTTCCTCGAAGGGCATGACCTCCCCGTCCAGCGCTATAGTCGCTGGGGTGAGCGCCTTCAGGTAGAACTTTCTGCACTGCCTATATTCGATGTAGCGCCTGGTACTTTCGTGCTTAAGATGTGTTCCCTTGCGATACCTTAGAAGCTCCTTGACAATCGCAGGGCCTTTCACCTGCGATACCATGCAAACATCCATGAGTCCGTCCTTGAGGCTCGCCTTAGGACAGCTCTTGAATCCGCCCCCGCAGAAGCGGCCGTTCCCTACCGCCGAAAGGAAGAATAGGCCTTGCTTCTCTTCGCCGTCATCGAAGGAATAAGCCATCTCGTAGATAGGCTTCGTCGCGAGAACCTCGAGCGCACTCACAGCATACACTAAAGAGCCCTTCAGCCGATCGCTCTTTCGCTCAGCGACTTTTTCGACTATCGCACTGTCGGTACCGATATTGCACATATTAATGGAATACATATCGTTGTACTTGATGACATCGACCTTTTGAGTAGACGCTCTGATCATGGCAGGTATATCTAAAAATGGCTTTGGAGAAGGAAAATTCCGCACAAAATCGTCGCCACTTCCGCTGGGAAAAATGGCAAGCTCGGCATTTTTAAAACCTGCTATCCCCTGGAGCACATTGTTGACCGTGCCATCGCCTCCCACCGCATACACGCGGACCCGCCCTTCGAACGAGCATTTCTGCCTGCAATACAGAGCGGTCTCCTGAGCGTTGAGAGTCCTGTGAATCTCGTAATCGTCCTCAAATCCTTCGAGGGCCTGGTGAATCCTCGGCAACAATTCCTTGACGGCCATGCCGTTTCCGGCCGCCGGATTAACTACAAATACGTGCTTCATGCACCCTACTCTATCACTTCCTTGATCAGCTTGGAAGGCTTGGGCTCCTCGCTGCCGATCCCATAAGCCGCCGAGGCCTTTATGAGGCCGTCCGCAAGCTTCTCCCTATCATCTGAAAACAATCTCGCGAGGCATTCACCTTCCGCGACTTTATCTCCCATCTTGCGAAGCAATACTATCCCTGCGGAGGCGTCTACATCGTCCTCCTTGGTTAGTCTTCCCGCGCCCAGATGCTGAGACGTGCCCCCTATTATATCAGCTTCCAGTTCGAAAATATAGCCATTTTTATCCGAAAGAAGTTCCGCACAATATTTTGCCCGTTTAAACAGACCGTAGTCCTCTACACAGGCAGGATTTCCGCCCTGAGCCTTCACGAAGCGCCTGAAGGTTTCGAGCGCTCTTCCCGACTTTAGAGCATCTTCCGCCATACTGCGCCCTTCGGCCGGGGTATCCGCCTTCCCACCGCAATAAATCATGTAACCCGAAAGTGTGAGCGAAAGCTCGGTAAGATCCGCAGGACCTTCGCACTTTAAGGTATCTATGGCTTCCATGACCTCGAGATTATTTCCTACTGCGTTCCCCAAAGGCTGATTCATGTCGGTGATGATTGCGACAGTCTTCTTGCCGGCCC